>CADAUN010000055.1 GCA_902791085.1 uncultured Erysipelotrichaceae bacterium
TTGTACTCCCAAGGAGGACTTTTTTTCATGACCGCCACGGCTTTTTATCGTCTCGCCCGCATAGCAGGCGGTTTTATGTTGCCCCTACGGTCCACATAAGAAAAGCGCCCTCCATTCCATGGATTGACGCTTTAGAAGATCGTTTAGAACTCTATTTTCATGCCGTCAAAGGAAGTGATGAAGCCTAAAGGCTCCGCTCGTTTTACCATTCCTTCATACGAGAACGCTTCCTTCGACATGGCGCAATGACCGAAATGGGAAAGAACAAGAGTCGTTTTATCATCGACTAAACCTAAAGATCTCATTCTTTTAACGACTTCTTCGTCCACTTCTAAACACATGTGGCCGTTCCGCTTTCCTTTCATCCACTCGAAGTTGCAATCCAAACTAACGCATCCAAATGGGGTTTTTCGTTTGCTCCACTTCTCCCACACTTCTTCTTTTGGATAACCAGTATCATGAAGCAGCAATAAGGATGTCTTGCCATCTTCAATCAAATAATTGAAAGGAGAAGAAAGAGGGTCGTGATCCGCGGGGAAGGCGGTAATCCGATACCCTTCAACTTCAAAGTTGTCATAGGGATGCACTAAATGCAATTGGTATTTTCCTTCGGCCGCCTTTCCTAAAGAAGTCATCCAAGAATCAAACATTCGATATCCGCTTTCGCCAACATAAATCTCATAAGGTTTACGATCTTCTGGCTTTGTCTCGCAATAGCCTTCGATGATGTTTTCGAATTCCCTCTCATAAAGATGATCGTCGTGAGAATGAGTAAAAAGAATCGAATGTGGGCCCCTTGCCAAGCAAACATTAGCGTGTTGGAACCGCATAAAACTGTCCGCATTCCAATCGATGAGCAATCGTTCATCAATCATGACTTGAAACCGTGTTCGAATGTTTCTTCCTTTCTTTTTCCTTGCCTCCTCGCAAGTCGGGCATTCGCAAAAAGGATTAGGGATTGCATCACTCGAACCTGTACCCAAATACCAAAGTTTCATCGTTATTCCTCTCTCGTCACGCTTTTCATCTTAACACAAAAGAGGAATCGTTCTTTTTTCTTTCGGAAAAACAATTGTCTTGGTTTTTCTCAAATTTCAACTTTTAAAACCTTTTTCCTAAACCTTATTGCAAACCCCTTTAAAAGGTAGGCAAGGATAGTGTATGAAGTGGAATGACTTAGACACCCTTTGGGGGCAAAACACCCGTTTTGGGATGAGTTGGACGAACGATTGGGATGATCCCGATAACGATAAGAAAAAGTTTGAACGTGATTTCGAGTGAAAGGCGATGACGCAAATCGAAGAATTAATAACCCGCTATGGCGAGATCATTATTTCTCGGTAGCAGAAGAAAGTTTTTTCTCTTTCTTTTTCTCCAAAAGGAATGCCATCCCCATGCCGATCAAGCCAGCCACCAATTTTCCGACAATCATGGGAAATAAAGCCTCAGGTGCTTCAGAAATCGCAAATGCGACATGGTCACATAACGCATAGCTCGCACCAACCGCGAAGGCAGCGTTCATCACTTTTTCGCGTTCATTCATCTGAGAAAAAACTTCATATGTCGAAAGAAGATTTGTCGCCGATAATAAAGGGCCTAACACTCCTTCTTTGGTTCCCTTCACGCGTTTTGCAAGCGATACGAGCGGACGATCAAGCCAGCGAAGGAGCAAAGTCAAAAACGGATAGAATCCGCAAAGAATCAAACCGATGTTCCCCGAAATCCGAATGCCTTCGCTTAAGGGTGCAAGATAACGAAAAAAAGGCAAAGAGGCGGCATCGAATCCGACTTGAACGCCAATCGGAGCCAAAACCAAATCGCGAACCAAGGTAACGCCAAATGCCAGCAAGGAAAGGATCTCTACGGCTCTGGCAACGATGCGGAATCCTTGAATCGTTCCGCGCGGAAAAAGAAGAAGTAACACAAAGAGAACGGAGAAAAAGAGGCAAGGAAACAATAGGTTATAAAGAATTTTAAGTGGCTCTACTCCTAACATCACTCCCCCAACGAAGGCACCAAAAGGAATCCCCCATAGCCCCACTAAGAGTCCTTTCCCGAAAGGTGCTAAATCTTCTTTTGACAAAAAAGAAGAAGCCGTGGGAAGAATGAATAAAAAAGTAACGCCACTCATCGAAGCGTATACGATGCCGTTAGTAAACGCCATTCCTTGATCTAGCGCTACCAGTTTCACAGCCGCATATCCACCCATATCAATCGGAAGGAAAGTGGCTAATGGAACGCTAGGATCCATTCCCATCGCAACAAACAACGGTCCTAAAGTGTGATCATTAAGCCAAGAAATCATCGGGGCAAGAGAAATCATCCCCGCCATCGATAAGATTAAAGGACCGACCGACTCTATTCCCTTCTTAAAGGATTCCCCAATGCCCCAACGATTTCGTAAAAAGCAAAGGTCAACAATTCCTGCTAAAGCAAAAATTGCTGCAAATGCTGTGATACCGATGCTAATCCAAGCCATAATTTAAAATTGATGAACCAAGGTTTTTCCTGCTTCGAAATGATCGCTACTTTGTTTTGAAAGCCGAAGCATGTTCTCCCCATTTTTATAAGGAGAGATACCGGCAAGAAGAAGTCTTGGGAATGAAGTGAGCATCGGAACATCTGAATTCGAATCGCCAAAAGCAAAGGATGGTTCTTCCCCAAAATAGGGGACTAGATCTCTTTGAATGACCGCAACTTTGCCTTCTTTCCAAGGAAGTAACCCGCTGGAATCGCCGTTTGCTGGCAAAACAAAACCGTTCGAGTCGAAAGCGTCTTTCACGGCGCATATTTTATCGACCTCTTTTTCTAAGCCTAACGCTTTCACCATTGCTTTCACATCGGTTTCATAAGAAGCGCTAACAATGGCGATTCCAATGCCTTCGTGATGAAGCTTTTGAAGCACATCAACAAGAACTTTGTTGGGCCGTAGTCCCGATGGATAAGATAATCCTTGGCAAAGAGATGTCACCGGCTCTTTTAATAGATGTCGCAACATCAAAGAAGTAAAGCAAGAAAGTTCTTGACGATTGAGCCCCATCTTTAAAAAGTTCGGAAAGGTGCAATTCTCTAAGCCGGGAAAATCATCGACCTCGTGAAGAACGCCAAACATCGCCTTCTGGAACGAGGCCTGAATAAGAGGATCTCGTTCTTCTTGCTTTGACAAAATTTGGAAGGATTCCACCGCTATTTTTGCTGCCTCGCTTAAGCCTCGGGGATAATAAGAACGCATTCCTTGCTCGAAAGTAACTTCATCCATCCAAAACAAATGATGAACGACTTGCGTATATTCCGTGGTAATTTCTGTGTCATTAATCGTCAAAGTGAAGTCCATGTCAAAAACGGCATAAGGACGGGCTCGTTTTTTTGCTTCATGAATGGCTGACTCTAAGAAATCCATCTTCTTTCCTCCGAATAAGAAAGCGCCTTGTCATTGGTGACAAAGCGCAACAACTACATCAAAATCAGGCTTCCATATTACCAACGGAAATCGTGACCTCAAGCCCTTCTTTTTGGAAGACGACACTGGATTTTGTTTGTTCAAAATCTGATGTTTTTGTCTCCTTGGTGATCTCGTAGAAAGAGGGCCGATCGGGATTGCCATCCTGTGGGCGAGCAATGTTAAAAAAGACCGTCGCTCCTAATAACGTTTCGAATTCAATGGTTTGCTTTTTGCTCATTTCATCGTAAATCGTAGCAATGGTCATATAACGGTAAGATAAAATGTCCGCTCCATAAGGAACATCTTGATTGATAATCGTGATTTTCGCTGTGGAATCTTTCAATGCGTTCAATGATTTTGTTTCGGTTACTTTTGAATAATCAAATATCAATGTTTCTTTGACGTGATTGGTAACCACTTCGCCAAATGGTTTCACCGTGATTTTCTTCACAAGGTATCCCGAAGCAGAATTACCATTTAGCCCTTTAAAATCCAACCGTAGATAGGATTCCCCTTCTTGAACTTTCGTCAAATCTATCGTAAGCGTGCCACCGTTAATGACGTTCGAAGAAGTGAAAGAGGTATATTCGTGAGTGATGCTAGAAAGAGGCAACACCTTTGGTTTTGAGGTCGCGATAGAAACTTTCGCTTCGGTAACTCCGTTTAAGGAGCTAAGCTTATAAACTACTGTTGCAAGCGCATCCATATCATCAGGATGAGTAGGATCGACCACTGAAATCTCCTCATCATTTTGTTTGGCGAAAGACAACGTTCCATCCGCATAACGAGTCGTAAAATCGATGGCAGAAGAATGTTCTTGCTCCGAAGAGGGCGAATCACTTGTTGGAGTGCTTGAAGAAGGGAGGGAAGAAGGTTCACCACATCCACTTAAAAGAAGACTCGTCGCAAGTATCGATAGAAGTCCTAATGATTTTTTCATGCTTTTTATCCTGCCTTATCTTTAACGCAATCATTATAGTAAAAAGTAGGACCCATTCGCATTCTAAAAATCCATCACCTTCTTATGGATTAAGGGATTTGCCTAACAAAATGAGTTCGCGTTTGATTGGGTGACGCTTCAAACTCTTTTTGATAGCGATGATAGAAATGGGATAAACCGTTTTCTTTTGCCTTCGTGAAAAGAAGGGAACAATGTCAGGGAATAAAAATCACACATCTAATACAAAAAAGTCATTTCGGAGCAATAGATCGCAATGAAAAAAATCTTGGCTTAAGGAGAGAAACTGATGGCAAGAGGAACGATTTAACAAAAAGGCATCACCAAGACGAATCATCGTCGTAGTTTCGTTCAAGCGACGGGCTTAAGTTCCCGATAAAACGTAGAAAAACGGAACAAATTCGTGCCGATCCAACGGATTGTTCTTAAACGCATGAATATCGGTTCTCGTTTGTGGGAACGGAAAGAAAGAATCCTCTTCCAACAATGTTCTGATTTATGTTTCTTTGGCATTTTCGTTGGCTATTAATGTCATTTTAAGACAATAAAGAGAGTGTGACTCGCATTTTTCCTGCGCATAACATTGCCTAAAATAAAATCAGAATGAATTCAAGATCAAAAGAAGTTTTGGAACTTCCTATTGCATTGAAGCTATCTAGCGACGGTATCGTTCACCCCGAAGAATTATTCGGGCCAATTGAGGAACAAACTCTTATCGGTGATGCCCGAGTAACCACCATTCCGCCCAAAGGTTTTCTTGTTTTAGATTTTGGCAGGGAGGCATTTGGC
Organism: uncultured Erysipelotrichaceae bacterium; assembly: GCA_902791085.1. Lineage (GTDB taxonomy): Bacteria > Bacillota_I > Bacilli_A > RFN20 > CAG-826 > UBA4951. Next base: position 5,190 of record CADAUN010000055.1, read on the forward strand.
TCGGTTCGTCTCCAAATCATTTCCATCGACGATTCATTGCCCCTCAATTTTCGTTTACGAACGGGAGAGTCTTTAAGCGAAGCGTGCTCAAACGTCGGAGAAAAAGGCGCCACCAATGATCACTCCACTCGCGATGCCTTACTTTATGCATCGCCAAATTCTGATATGACTTGGTTCCAAACCGGTTTTCGCTTTGTTAGAATTGACAATCTTTCTTCTTCGAAGCCTTTGAAGCTTCACCGCGTTTATCGTCTTTCGATTGAGAAAGCAGAAACGCCTTCTTTTTCCTTTGAATCTTCTGATGCCCGTTTGAATCAAATCATTGCCACTGCTACTCATACCATTGCTTCTTGTCTCCAACATGGCGTTATTTGGGACGGAATTAAACGCGACGAGCATGTTTGGGCGGGGGATTTGTTCCCAGAAGTATTAGGAGCTTTGACTTTATATCCTGACCCCGAAGAAGTCCCTGCTTCTTTTGCTTTGCTTTTGGATCATCAAGATGAGGCAAGCTGGATCAATGGATTGCCTCTTTATAATGATTGGCTCGCCTATGCCATTCTTCGCTATCTCGAACGGGTTCCTTCGTCCGATTCTCGTTATCTTTCCTATCTTGAGAAGCAACTTGATTCTCTTTCTCCTCTCATTGATGAGTCTGGTAGAATCGACTTCACGAGAAGCAATAAGCCATGTGATTTTCCTTATTTCTTCGATTGGCCAAATCACGACAACGCCGCTTATTCTCGCTTGGCGTGTGAAGCGTTACTCGTCACGATGCTCGATGAAATGGCCTCTTCCTATGTACTTCCTTCATCGCTGAAAGAGAAAGCCAAATCTCTCTCCTTGCGTTTGTCTGCCTATCGAGGGCAATTAACTTCAAGAAAAGCGATTAATGCAATGGAAGTATTGGCCCATAAAATCGACGGCAAAGAAGGCGTTGATTCGATTTTGAAAGGTTCTGCCGAAGGCTACAGCATCTTCCTCACTTATTTCATTGGAAAAGCTCTCGCGGAACATGGTAAAACCGAGGAAGCTCTACATGATCTTTGTCAATATTACGGCGCGATGATCGATTTAGGGGCAACGACTTTCTTTGAGGATTTCGACTTATCCTGGACGAAGAACGCTTGTCGAATCGATGAACTCCCGACTCAAACTCAGAATGATTTCCATGGGGACCATGGAGCCTATTGTTACCAAGGCTTCCGCCATAGTCTTTGTCATGGTTGGAGCGTAGGAATCCTTCCTTGGACGGTTGAGACATTGCTTGGCATTCGTTTCCTTACCCCCGATACGATTCGTTTTGATCCGAAGCCAACATCATTACGAGAAATTTATGGCATCATTCCGTCGACATTAGGTGACATTCAAGTCTCCATCAAAAAAGGAGAACCTAACCTCATCGTGCCAAAAGGAATGAAAGTCATATCCATAAAAAGGAGATAAGACAATGGCGACATTATCGTTACAGCAAAATCGATCCGAACCACTCGTAGAAAAATGGATTCGCAATAAGGAGGCCAAACGATGAAAACAAAATCCGTCCGTAACCTATTCTCTCTTTTCGCGTTAGCTGGATCACTTTTCTCTTATGCCCTCGCCTCTCCTTCCTTCGTTGTGCAAGCAGAAACAGGCGACACTCACCAATTGCTATTCGGTGGAGTAGATTTTGCGTCGGAGCTTAACCCCAATGGCGCGCAAAAAGGTGGGAAAGGCGACACCTTTTCCGCGGCAAGCGATGGCAGTGTTTTAACGATCACCGCCAACACAACGGGGAATTATTTTTCTTCTTTTGCCGAAGTCAAGGGAGGAAAGAATTATATTGTCACCGGCGAAGTCCTGATGCCGAAATTAAGCGGAGTTGTTGTGTGGGTGAATGATGTTTGGGATGCTCATTATGAAACAACAGTTTCGGAAAGCGATGCGACAGAATATGTGCCTTTCTCGTTCTCATATGCGCCATCTTCTGACACGAAAGCCCAAATTCTCATTCAAGTCACTTATATTAACGATGGGCTAACTCACGACTTCAAATTCAAAAATCTTTTCCTTGCCGAGCAAAAAAGCGTAACGGAAGGGTCTCAAATCGGAACGTTGCCTTCGTTACCTTCAAATGATTTAAGTCGAGAATACGATTATTGGACGATCGATGGAGAGAAGATTGATGAATCAACGATTTATTCTTATTCTGAAGATAAATTCGCTTTGCCCCACGTCACCCGGAAATACGGATTGACCTTCTCTTATGGGCAAGAAGAAACCTCACCGAACCTTTTTCCTGGTTCCTCTTGCGATAATTTAGAAGCGTGGAACGTCGGTTCGGCGGGAAGCAATTTGACCGTAATCGAAGAAGGGAGAAAAGGGAAAGCATTCCGTTTTGCCTCTTCTTCGAGCGCGCACAATTATTTCCAAAGCGGCTTTTTCCCGCTTTTTGCAAACTCTACTTATGAGTTGTCTTTTGATATCCGTGTCACAAACGCTTCCAAAGATCTTTCATTTTCTACTTTCTTAGCTGGTTCTAGCGCCCTTGGATGGAATGATAACTTCACAGATCCCCTCCAAAAAAACACCGATTGGACCACCATTCATAAAACTTTTGATGTTCCTACCGATACTTCCCTTTCGTCTTCAGCTTTTTTAGGGTTCAAATTTTACTCCGGTTCAGGAACCGTCGATATCGATGAAGTGACGCTTCGCCTCGTTCATACAACTCGTTATCTCAAAGAAGGAGAAAAGCTCTCTTCCCTTCCTGCCTTACCAACGAAAAAAGGTTATACCGCTCAATGTTGGATGGTTGACGGAACGGATTTGACGGAAGGCTCTTCGATTTATTCGTGGACGGAAAACAAAACCGCAACCGTCCGTTACGAGGCCAGTCATTATCGTCTCTCCTTTGCTCTAATGGATTACCTCGATCAATTTGAGGCCATCACTTGTGATGAAAATATGACGAAGACAAAACAAGGCGAAGAGTTGGTTTTCGAGGCCTCTGCTGCCTCCTC
>CADAUN010000056.1 GCA_902791085.1 uncultured Erysipelotrichaceae bacterium
TCGAAAGCAATGCCCTTCGACGTCAAGGAAGCATATGGGAAATGGCATTCGGGGTCTTCGGGGACAAGTAACTTATCAGTAGACATGTAAAACAGAGCCGTTATTTTACTAATTGTTTTTTATGCCTAAAAAAAGAGAACAAAAATAGATTTTTTTCATTTCTGTTCAAAAATAAGGAACAAAAGGGATTTTACTTTAATGGTTAAGTTTTTTAGACAAAGAAGCCTTATATTCGCTAAAACGGCAATCAAAATCAGCGACAAAGTCAGAACGCATTGGTGTTTTTAACTCCACCATACGAACCAATCCAGTGGGTTTTAGAATTTCGTAGGCAGTTAGAAAATCATTCTTTTCTTCGCTTTGGCCTGGGATATCGATTTGATTGGGCGAACCCAGGATAATCATCTTCGTAAAACGACCGATGCGCGTGGCCAATGTCTGTAACTCGTCCAAGGTCAGATTCTGGGCCTCGTCAACCAAAATGATGCAATCTTCAAAGGAGCGTCCGCGTAAAAATTCTGGCGCCAAAGGAATGATGTCGGAAGGCAAATGGGAATAGACGGGGTTTTCTTCTTCATCAGCGTTACGCGCTTTTCTTTTTGCTTTCGGGACTTGTATCGTCATTCCGTTGTCCCTTGCCGCCTTCATTAAATGATTGTAGTTGTCTAACAAAGGGCCTAAATAGGGTCCATATTTGTCTTCTTCTGTTCCCTTTAAATAGCCTAAGCGATGTCCGATTTCGACTGGTTCGCGCACATAAAAGATGTTTTTGTATTTCTTTTTGGCGCCTCGTGCGCGGACTAAATCCAAAGAAGCAGCCAAGGCGGTAAAGGTCTTGCCCGTTCCGGCGACGCCCCGACAAAAGACAACCGGCGTACGTTCCGGTTCTTCTCGGATGGCACGAATGAGTTCCCTTTCTTCCGCGTTGGTTCCAAAATCAATGCCATAAATCCGATAATCAGGTTTTTCTTCTTTCATGTCGCGTCCTCGCGTCTTGTCTTCGAAAAACATTGTAACATGCTTCCGAAATGGTCAAGCGGGCAAATCGCTTTTTCTTTCCTTGAGTCTTCTTTATGATTAAGGCGAAGAGAAAAGGAGAAAGACAAAATGATTAATGATAAAAAAGTTGCCATCATCGGTTGTGGTTTTGTAGGGAGTTCGATCGCCTTTTCCTTGATGGAAAGCGGAAGGCTAAATGAGCTTGTTTTGCTGGATGTGAACGCTGCTAAAGCCGAAGGGGAGGCAATGGATATCAGCCATGGCATTCCTTATGCGAGCCCCATGAATATCTATGCCGGTAATTATGAAGATATCCGCGATGCCGCGGTGATTATTATCACGGCCGGCGCAGCCCAAAAGCCGGGAGAAACCCGACTTGATCTTACGAAAAAGAATGCCGCTATTTTGCATTCGGTCTTAAAAGAAATCAAACGAATTCAACCGGAAGGCGATTTGCTTATCGTCTCGAATCCCGTTGACGTCCTAACGGCTTATGCAATCCGCGAGACCGGCTTGCCCCGCAATCGAGTGTTTGGAAGCGGCACGGTTCTAGACACCGCTCGTTTCAAATATCTCATTTCTCGCCACCTTTCCGTCGATGCTCGCAACGTTCATGGCGTTATCATCGGCGAACATGGCGATAGCGAATTGCCACTTTGGTCAGTGACCAATATCGCCGGCATCCCCGTGCATTCTTTTTGTGAGATGCGCGGGTATCATGATCACCAAAAAGGAATGGACGAAATCTATCGCAATGTGCGTGATTCCGCCTATCAAATCATTGAAAAGAAAGGTGCCACCTATTATGGGGTAGCGATGGCAGTGCGCCATATTGTTCTTTGCCTGATTGGCGATAGCAAAACCATGCTTCCGGTCAGCGTGTTGCTCGAAGGAGAATATGGCATTCGCGGGGTTGCTTTATCGGTTCCGACCATTGTCGGAAGAAAAGGCGCCGAGCAAATCTTAGAATTGCCTTTGTCAAGCGAAGAGAAGGCAGCTTTAAATCGCTCAGCAGACGAATTAAAAAACGTCTTAAAAGAATTGAATGTTGCGTTTTAATCGCAAAAAAGCGAAAAGCGAGATCGTCTGACCTCGCTTTTTTCTACGCAGATTGTTTACCAAATGATGATGCGTTTTTTAGGCGCGAGATACATTCGATCCGTCTCTTTTACCCCAAACGCCTCATACCATTGAGAGAAATTGCGTGGTTGGATATTGGCGCGTAATTCGGCAGGGGAATGGACATCGATGGAAAGCAGTAGTCGAATGAATTCTTCGCGCGATTTGTTGCGCCAGATTTTGCCCCAATTTAAGAAGTAGGCAACGTAATCCTTTTCTGGCATTTCGTCCATGATTTGCAAAGTGACAGCCATGCCGCCGTTATCCGCGATGTTCTCACTCACGACCAGTTCGCCATTGACTTTTCCACCATGGTATTCGATGCCATCAAATTCTTCGATCATTTGGCGCGTTTTCTTGCGGAAGGCTTGATAATCTTTTTTGGTCCACCAATTATGAATGGCGCCCGTTTCGTCACATTGAGCGCCGTTGTTATCGAATGCGTGGCTGATTTCATGCCCAATGACGGCACCGATTCCCCCTAAGTTTTCCGAACGCGATTGATGAACGCTATAGAAAGGAGCTTGCAAAATCGCCGCCGGGAAAGTGATGGAATTCGAAGAAGGGTCGTAACAGGCGTTTACCATATGTCCGGGCATCGGCCAACGTTGCCGATCGACGGGCTCATAAAGTTTAGAGAAATCGTAACGAGTCAAAATTTGGCTTAATTTGCTAACGGATTGATATAAGCTGTCGCGCGAAGAAACGTGCAACAATCCATATTTTTCTTCCACCCGATCAGGATAGCCCATGCGGATGGTCATTTTTTCTAATTTGACGATGGCTTTTTGCTTGGTTTCTTCGGCTAAAAAAGAATTTGCCTGAATTCGTTTTTCATAGGTTTTAATGATTTCATGAACGATTGCCGTGATGTCTTTTTTCGCTTCTTCGCCAAAATATGTTTTCCCGTAATAAAGTCCGATTGGCTCCGAAAAGAAGGAACTTGCGAGACGGTAAGCTTGTTTTTCGATAGGGGCATTCTTTTGAACCCCACTAAGCGCTTTGCTAAAAAGAGAACCAATGTCACGCAATTGCTCCGATAGGCAGGCGGTCGAATCCACCAAGGTTCTTACATAAGCCCAATGTTGATATAACGGATAAGTGGTTTCGTTTAAAATGGCTTTGAAGTTTTTGAAATAACGCGGTTCGGCCACCATGACGCTTTCCGGAAGCTTCTCGCCATAAATTTTTGTTAAAAGACGGCGGAACTTCACCGGGGCGATTTGGCGACATACCGCATTAAGGGTCATGGGGTTAAAACATTTGACATATTCGCTCCATTCCACTTGGGATTTGACGTATTTTGCCAACAATTCATCGAAGGCGAAAGTGTCTTTTAGATATTGCTCTTGTTCTTCGGCAGATAAATCGGTGTAGGCAAAAAGCTGCTTTACCATATTGCCATATAAGGAAAGCAAAGAATCGTGGCTTTCTTTTTGTTCAGGCTGGTAATAAGTGGTATCGGGCAATAAGATACTAGCACCCGTTAAAAAGAGACAATATTCGGTCGGACGATGCATGTTTTCCGTGACGCCCAAAGAGAAAGGAAGAGGGAAGCCTTCCATCAATAATTTTTCTAATTGACGATTGAATTGCTGGAGATTTGTAAGCGAGCGAAGAAACGCCAAATCTTTCTTGACGGGATTCAATCCTTCTTGATTCCGGCGCTTGATGTTTCTTGCCTTTCGATAAAGTTTAACGGCCTCTTCTAAATAAGAAGAAGGGATGGGCTTGCTTCCGGCGTTCATCGCGCGGAAGTCCTTCATGAGCAATTTCTCTACATTGGTGTCAAGATCGGAAAATCCTCCGACCCGAGGTTTATCGTCAGGAATGACGGCTTTTGCCATCCAATTACCGTTTACATATTGGTATAAATCGTCTTGAACGCGTACTTTTTTGCTTTGTGACATAAGAATTACCTTCTTTCTTCTTTACCTTAGCCTACACGAAAGAAAAAATCACGCTTTAGTTTTGAAAAACGAAAGAATCTCCTTTACGGTTTTGTTTTGCTTTTTATGAGGTGACAAAAGAGGAAGGACGTTATGCCTAGGGTTTAGGAAACGCGGATAAGGCGGAAGAAATGGCAGGCAAAATCATGCGATCGGGTGGCAAAAAGTCAACGGAAGGCAAGTCCTCTACGTCAACCCATTTGGCATCCTCGGCTTCGTTTAACGTCAATGCGCCATTTTCTAGATGCACCAAAAAGACTTCCATCGTCAAAGAAAACGTCGGATAAGCGTAGGAAACGCTTCCTAAAGAGCATTCAATCGTTAAATCCGAGGAAAGCTCTTCATGGATTTCTCTTCGAAGCGCCGTTTCTGCGCTTTCACCGACTTCGATTTTCCCACCCGGAAATTCCCATCGTCCCTTGAATTCCCCATATCCACGTTGGGTGACAAAGACTTTGCGCCCTTCGTGAAAAACAGCTGCCACTACGGAAAGATGTTTCATGCTTCTTTTCCTCCTAATAACGAAGAAACTAACAAATCCGCTTGATAAGGCGTTTCAATCGAGTGAGATAATTTCACGTCAAAAAGCAAAGTTTGCCCGGGATTAGAGGAGACACGTGCATTCGTTAAGACGCCGTCTCCGACATATAAGAAAGGCAAGGTGATTCCATCTTCTTCTTTGACTTTCCGGATAAACAAGGAAACTTTCTTTAACCCTAAAACCCGTTTGCCTTTGACGTTTTCCAATGTGCAGCCCGTTTCCGACTCCCATTGGAACAAAGAAGGCGACAAGAATTTATCTTTGTATTGAAGCCTTTCGTCGCGGCTGGCATCTTTCTTTAGGCCAACCAGAAGCACCCCATAATCTCCATGAATAAGCGTTCCTTTCATATAGGTGTCGGAATGGGATTCTAGCCGAAGAAGGATTTGCATGGTGGAATAGGGATGATAAAGCAAGAATCGATTTGAATTGCCATCAAATTCTGCACGATAACGTTCTAACCCATAGGTCAATAAATCTTCAAGATGCGCGCGGAACTCTGCGGAAGCATAAGACAAATCAAAATGATAGAAATCATCGCGTTTTGTGACATTCCAAAATCCTTTAGAAAAAGAAAACTGTCCTTCCAAAAGAGCCAAAGCATGACGGAATTGCCCTTCGTCAAAAGGACCATAGGTCGCGACGAAATTCCGTAATTCCGTTTCCGTTTTGTCGCCTTTCATTAACGATAGCAAAATGGCAAAGTCATCCGCGCGAGGAAGTGGCAAAAAATTGCTTAAGAAAGTCAAAAGTTGGATTTCATTCTCCGAAAAATGTGGCACTTTGTCTTTTTCTGCATAAGTCAAGAAACGGTAATAACAGCCATTTTTCTTTCCTTGCATTCGCGCCTGGATAAAACGCAATAAATCGGGCGCGCATTCTTCATTGAGGTAATCCATGTGGCTTGGATAGGGCGAAAGATGCGCATATTCTTTGAATTTCTGATAATCATTAATCAGAAAATCCGCCCGATTGAAGTTGGTCTTCTCGATGGCAAGCAATATCTCTTCTTTAGATTTCTCATCGAAATGAATTTCGACGGGAAGGTTTAAATGGGAAAAATTGTTCAAAACCAAAGAACGAATCAATGGTTTTTCAATGGCAAGGTTGGGATTTAAAGAAGAAGTGAAAGCCAAAGCAATTTGGACGCTGCGAAGATAAGAATTGCCAATGAAATCAAGGACGGTCAAATAATCTTTCCCGGGGTATTTTCTTAATCCGCGTCCTAATTGTTGCAAGAAAATGGTCTGCGATTCGGTGGGGCGCAAAAATAACACCATATTGATAGAAGGAATATCAATCCCTTCATTAAAGATATCAACGGTAAAAATAATCTCCAAAGGATAGGACTCGTCAGAAAGTTCTTGGATGGCCTTATCGCGAAGTCCAACAGAATCAGAGCCAGTTAAATAGGTCGTGTGGTAGCCTAAAGCGTTCATCGCTTGACTCATTTCCATCGCGTGGGTGACGTTACGGCAAAAGCCAATGGCTTTTAATTTGCCCATAGTAGACGGGCGATGAAGTTCGAGTTGTTTGGCGATGAATTCGACGTTTTTCGCAGACACCATTTGTCGCACGAATGCTTTAGGATCGATTTCGTCTAACCCATAGTCCACATGTGGATCGCGAACGGCATAGTACTTGAATCCGACGACCAAATTGTTTTGCATCGCATCGGACAACGTCAGTTGATAAGGGACATTATGATCGAACATCGCCATGACGTCTTCGTTATCCATTCGATTGGGCGTTGCGGTTAATCCGAGCAAAAAGGAAGGACGGAAGTAAGACAGGATTTTTTGATAAGAAGCGGCGGTCGCGTGATGGCATTCATCTAGAACGATATAGTCGAATTCTTTGGGATCAAAATGAGACAAATGGCGAGTTAATTCCGCGACAGAAGCAAAGACAAAATCGCACCCTTCATCTTGGCGATTGCCAGTATATAAGCCATAACTACGTCGTTCCTTAAAAACAGTTTCAAAGGAATGCATCGCATTTTCCAAAATGGTTTCACGATGAACGACAAATAAGAGTCGCTTGGCATCAAAAGACAAAGCGTCAAAAGCGGCAAGATAGGTTTTTCCTGATCCCGTCGCGGCAACGACCAGTGCTTTGTTGGCACCCATTGCCCGATAACGCGCGATGTCTTTTAAAGCCGAGCGCTGCATCGCATTCGGCAGAAGCGCATTCTCGTCATAACGGGAAACGAAATCCATATCCCAACGATCGATGGCATATTCTAACCGTTTTTCATAACGCTCAATCAACGTTTCATCGAGTTCAGGGGTCAAGGAATAAAGACGGAAAAATTCGGCTTTAGCCGCATCGTAAGCGGGATGCTTGCCATCATCCGAAACAGAAAGATCCCATTCGATATTCTTAAGAAGGGCAAAACGGGTGAGATTCGAAGAACCAATGATTAATTCTTTTTGAGCGTCGTTCTCAAACAAATATCCTTTGCAATGGAAACCACCGTCAGAAAAGGTAGTCAAATCAAAATGGCAATGGAAAGAAGGAAAACGCTTGCTCCAGGAAAGAAATTTCCTTAAAGAGGCGATATCCGTGAAATTTTGATAACTGGAAGTGATGAAATAGCCTTTCACCCCGCGTAAAAGCGCTTGTTCAATCTCTTTTTCAAACAACACCAGTCCGGCATCCTTAATGAAAGAAACCGAGAAATAGAACGAAGTGCAGCAACGCAAAGAAGCACGAATCTTTTCTAAAAAAGTCGTTTGGCTGGAATTGGTGAAAAACTGAGGTTGCATCGCCATTTTGTTCTTTATTACGGTAGCAGCTTTTTTGCAGCTTGTACAGATCTATAAAGACGGAAAATTCTTGTATATTTTTATTTTAAAAAATAATAAAAAACAAGAAAATAACGAATTAATTATTTACCTTTTTTCAAGGTAAATATAAAGTTATTCAAACAAATTTTCTTTTGCCTATCCTCTCACCAAGGAATAGCCTAATGGATAGAACGAGAGACCAAAAACGTTTCCATCCTTCTAAATTCGAAAAGAAAAAAGGTAGGGAATCTCCCTACCGAGGATAAAACAATCAATTTAGAGAAGACTAGGAGACATTACTTCCGCATATTCTCCTGCTGGTTTGTCTTTTGGTGTCACGCCATAGCCAAATTTGGCTTTTCCTTGTGCTTTTAAAGCAACCGAAGGAGAAACATAGATAGACATATCGTCATTCGCAATATAAGGAAAAGGCTTAGGAGAAGAAGCAGTCACGTCGATATCGAAAGAAAAGGAGACAAATCCTTCTTGATTCAAAGCCAGTTGGAAACGGAAGGAACGAAAATCTGTGGCTTTAGAAAGCGATTTCCAATCCACGGAATTCGTTTCGGATACATTTTCATTTGCCAACAGGTTGCCAAGAGAAACAAAGAAGGTGTCTTTGGTTTCATTTGTGACTTCGAAATTCATTTGGTATTCTTCACCTTGCTG
>CADAUN010000057.1 GCA_902791085.1 uncultured Erysipelotrichaceae bacterium
AGCTGCAAGACCAACAAAATCAGACTCGGCCTTTTCTAATGTTGCTTGATCTTTTATATCTAGTTTATTCTTTAGCACATTTGTGCCTTCATAGACATACGGATCCTTCATTTTTTATATAACCTCGCTATGGCGAATTCTGCCGTTTCATAATCAATTTCGCCGCGTGAATATAATCTCATAATTCTTTGAGCGGCTTGAGAAGGAGGCACACCATCAACAGTGGCAATCGATTTTGCGAAAGCTAAATCCGCCTCATCATCAGGCAATGTTAATTCAAAAGGCAACCCATTTTTGTTTACGGATGCAGTCAAAAAAAGAGTAATAGCTTGACTAGTTGTTAATCCTAAGCGATTAAAAATCTTATCAGCTTTTTCTTTGATGTCACCAGTAACTCTTGTATGAACCGTTTCAGTTTTCGCCATATTTTTTGTCTCAATTATGTTGTATCACGTTTGCGATACATATCAATAATAATCAACAAAAAAAGCCTGAAATTAATCAGGCAATTTATTGGCATTGGTGGCTGAGGGGGGTTGCACATTCTGTTATGTTTTTATCGCTTTCCTAACAGTTTATGTAGGAATTGGTGTCTTAGCACTACTTGGAATTATCCCGATGGTGCGGGGTGTCAGGTACATAACTGGTACATGGATATGAACCCCGTTATGTACCAGGTTTAGGAGCCCATTAACCTTATAGATATTATAGCCCAAACGATGGCTCTTTTTAATGCCGAATCGAGTGGTGAAATATGCCCGCTAACAATGGTGACGTGCGTTTTTTAGAATGTCCTTGCGAATGGGAAATATACCGGTTCCGCCACCCTGTATGAACCGCCATCTCCCCTGCCGCAAGAAAGGCAACCATCGAAAGGAAAACCCATGTTAGACAACACAAAGCAAAACAGGTTCGAGGGCTTCTTCCACGCCGAAGAGTACCTCAAGATGTACCTCGAGGCGGACGACCAATCCAACGAAGACATCCTCGTCAACTCCATCGTCGTCCGTTTCGTCGACGGTTTCACCATTCGCACATCTTGTAGATATTGCCGAAGCAATTGGAGGATTCGGTATCAAAGAATAAGTATCTCATTGCATATCACCTTCTTTCGTTAGGTTGAATTGTGGCTTCACCTGCTCCTTCTTCAATAGATACAGGTAGCACGCGATGGTTGGGATTAAGTCGAGCGCAGTTCCGAGGCCGAACATCAAGGCAATCGAGGTAAGCGTTGGTTCGAACACGCCGGTCTTCCATAGGATGAACATGGTCACGTAGTAAACGCCGTTGGTGGCGATGCTTTCGATGAGCATGTACTGGGTCTTTCCGCGACCGTAGATGGTTCCATCGAAGACGCAGTTGAAGATATAGGCGATGTAGAATCCGGATTGGATGAGGACGACGTAGAATACGGTTTCGTATGCGTCGGTGTTGAGGACGTATTGCAGGAACGGCTTCCAAAGAGGGATCGTCGCGAACCATAAGGCCGAGAACAACGCGGAGATGATGAGGTATCCAAGGGTTTTGAATCGGATGTTTTCCTTGTTCTCTGCCGTCTCTTTCTTGATAACGTCGTAGAGGGCGGTCGCGGGTAAGAGTAGCCAGGTCCAGATGAAGTTGTTAGCTACCCAGTACGTCCCCTGCTCTGCGATGACGTTGACCAATCTGGAGATCATCACCATGAAGGCGACATTGCGAACCAAGGATTCCAAACCGGAGAAGAGGCCGATCTTGCCATATTCGCCGAGCCACTTGAAGTCGAGCTTCGCTTTGCGGAACACGCGGATTCCTTCACGGCGCAGCATGATGAAAGCGGAGATTACCAGTACCACCGAGGTGACGATGTTGGCCACCGCGATGCCGTTGACGCCGATGTTCGCGGAGCAAGGTAATGTCGAGATGAGGAAGGTGTCGAGCAGCATGGACAAAGCCATTTGGATTCCAAGTTGGATATACATGTACTTGTCCTTGCCGATGGTCACGAGAAGGACGGTGATGAACTTCGAGAGGATCGAGAGGCAGGATGCGATGGATTCGAGTCGGATGTACTGCACGGTCGCGTCCATCGTCGAGGGATCGCTTGCCATCCAAGTGCATAGCGGCCTGGCTAACGTGATGATGAGGATGGACAGGACAAGATAGGAACCACCAGAGATGATGAGCCCTACCCTCGTCTTGTTTTCAAGTTCTTCCTTAGATCCAAGGGATTTCCCGAGGATGAAGAACAGGGGAAGAATGAAGGCCTCCTCGACAATCTCGTAGATGAGGTTTACCCAGGAGAGCTGGGAGGCGATGTTCACGCCCCAATCCCCCGGCATGTTGCCGAGGAAATGGATGCGCAGGGTTTGGTATAACGCCGGGATGAGGAGGGTGGCGGCCAGGACGAGCCATAGCCGCCAGTTGAAGGTTTTAATTGATCGTAGGATGGATTTCATGGTGATGCTCCTTTCTATAGCCACTGACTATGATGGAGAGTTCCTCTGAAGTGAGGGATTCCTTTTCCTTCAGGATTGGGAATATTATCCTCCCTAGAGCTTCCCATTTCCTCACGAAACCGATGGCTATCTGCAGTTTTTCGTTGAGGATCTGCACGAATTTCTGGCTTCGCATCTCCGAACTGCTGTCGTTTGGGATGCTGGCCCTGATTCCTCGGGTGGCGGAGAATCGGTCAACGTCAAACGAAGGAAGAAATTCGAATCCGAGACAACCGTTCGCGAGTACCTGGTAGATGGATTCGATCGCATTGGATAGATCGGATCTGCTACCGCAGTACCTCTTTCCGAGGAATACTTCTTCCCCCGCAATTCCACCTAGACTAACAGCCACGGAATCAAGGATCTCATTTGCTGTACGATCGTCTTTCTTTGGGGCTAATGGGACCGGGAAGTCTTCTTCTAAGGAGACGTGCCCAGCCACGTTTCCATACTGCTCCACGGAGATTGAAGCGATTTCTCCTGTCAGTCCGTACTGGGCGAGGAAATGCCCGATTTCGTGGTAGCAGACCGAGTCGCTTGGCCCGCCCCTCTTCGCTTTCTTGATTTCGCCGAATCGGATGGTTGGAATGACCGCGACGATTGTTTTGAGGGTCAGGTCTTCCTGCTTCCTTATCGATTCGATGATCGCCGCGTTGATGAGGGATTTGATGTCCGCCCCGGTGAAGCCGTCCGTTTTCCTGGCGACGTCGTTGGGGCTCACCCCTTCCACACTCGCCTTCTTTAGATACAAGGATGCGATTGCGGCACGGTCTTCTATGGAGGGTATTCGGAAGGTAATCTGCTTTTCTAACCTGCCGCTTCGGATGAGAGCCGTTGGCACCGCTCTTTTCCGGTTCGTCGTCGCGATGACGAGGATTCCCTCCGAGCTTGAGATGCCGTCGATTTCAGTAAGTAGAGTCTTCAGCGTTTTCCTGGAATAGTCGGATTGGAATCCGTACATCCCCGGATCGTTCGAACTGACCAGTTCGTCGAGCTCGTCAATGAAGACGATGGAGGGTATCGTCTCTTTCGCTTTTGAGAAGAGTTCTTTCAATGTCTTAATCGTTTCTTCTTCGTTTTCGGATTCGTCTGCCTCGAATTCGTATAGGGGCACGCCCGCTTCCGTTGAGATGGCTTTGGCGAACATTGTTTTGCCTACGCCAGGTTCGCCACAGAGCAGCAGGCCTTTCGGAATGCTCGCCCCACGGGCTTTGTAGGTCTCGAAGTTCTTGAGGATGTCGATGAGCTTCACCGCTTCCTCCTTCTCCTCTTGGTATCCCGCGATGTCCGCGAGATGGATCAGATTGTTGTTGGTTTCTTTGGTATGTCACCTCCTTTGTGCCACTACTATATGTGGGCAAAAACTGGCTGTCACGTTTTGTCAAAGAATCGGCGACATAGCAAAAGGACCTGCGGGTCCTATCTGCTTTAATACAGGTAGTTGCGCAGGTCTAATCCCAAGTCGGAAGCGATGCGGAGCACGTCTTCGAACGCGATGTTCAACGGATGTCTCACCATCGAATTCAGCGTCGCCCTGCATACGCCATAGGCATATGCATAGGCTTTTTGTGTCCCGTAGAGCTTTTTGATCCCTACTCGAGCATCCTCGACGAATCTTTCGAGGTTGAAATGTCTGTAATTCTCAGTTTTGCACCTCCTTATGGGGAAGGTTTCTAAGAATCACAGCCAAATTATACTCATCACTCGGGGTATTTCAAACCAAGACTGGTTATTTCCTGGCTTTCTTCATTGGCTAACTGTGCCAGCTTTTGGCACAACAACGAAACGGAATTATCGTCATCCGAAGAAAGCCCTAGGAGCATGGAGAAGATCCATATACATTCATAGATGGCTTTCAGGCCTACGTGCGACAACAACAGCCAGCAATCCCTGTTCTCGGAATAGCAAAAGCCCGTTGCATGATGGACGTCGATACTGAAAAGGTAGGATAGGATAAGACCTTTCCTTTTGCTTTCGTGACCTGGTGGGAATGCTATTTCCATACCGTCCCGAACAATGTCCACGAAACCCGGGGCTCTTTCGACGGATTCACTTTTGAGGAACATGAGGCTGTTCCCTAAAACCTTCTCTTTGTATTCTTCAAACGAAATCGATGGTTTTTGGAAGGCGTTTCTATAAGCGCTTTCCAATACATCTTCGCTTTTCAAGGGCAATGTCTCGAAGTTGCCAAGATTATGAATCTGCACTCTCGTTGAATAATCAAAAGCGTGATGAAGGGCGGCGAAAGATTTTGGATTATCGGCATTGTTGAGCAAAGCATTCATTGCCCAAAATTCAGCTACGGACTGGAATTTTGACAATGCCATTTCGGGATAACCGAGGCCATTCAAGATATTCATCTCCGTCAGGGAATCCCTAAGGATAGCGAAACATAGAGAGGAAAAAGGCAACGTAGAGGCAGTCCTCGCACATCTTTCGCATAGCTCAGAGCAGATGGATTCAATTCTTTGGCTCCGTTGCATGTGAACGCCAAGCGAATCCAAGTCCGATTTGATAGCTCCATCGGCCCCGGGCGTTTCCTTCAATTTGTCGAAATACAGTTCTTGCACGATTTCCAAACAACGAGCGATGTCTTTAAAGCGACCCCGCCTAACCAAATCAATGTCTTCAAGGCTCTCCAAATACCAAGGATGGGCGAAAAACGAAATGCGTTTGTACATGAGCCTTCCCGGATCGACGTCGTCCATATACTTATTGAACAGATCCGTAAAAGACTTCCCTTTTGATGGGTTCTTATAGGTGAAGAACAACCCTTCCCTTATCGCTTCGCGTTGCGCCCTTTCATTCAATTTCTCGCCGTATCTTTTTCGGTACGCTTCAAGTGCACGCTCATAGTCAGAGACGATCCAATCAATTTGTTTCATCATCAAATCGCTTTCATCGTCGCTAAGCAATCGATCTTTCTCATTTTTGGCCGTTTCAAAGATATTTCCGTAAAAAAGCAATGCGGATTGGTGCTTGAAATTCGATATCTGTTCGTCGTCTAGTTCGTCTCTGAAGACCATCCTTAGGAGTATGATGGCCTCAAGCAATGACCGGCAATTGGTCTCCATCGCGGGCGAGTTCGTCAAATCACAAGATAACTCAATGCAAAGCGAAATAGTATTGGCACATATTTCACACTGCAGCGCATCCACAAGAAAGAGTTTGTCATCATCCGTTTTCTTCAAATGCGCATAGCTTTCTTTGAAAGATTCGCGGCAAACGTAATACAAAGCGTCTAGTGTTTTTTGAATCATTTTTATACCTCCTTTCTCGAGGCAAATTATACCCTCGTTTAAATAGGGATTCCGCCATTTTCCGCTATATCGGATTTCAGCCACTACTAACAACAGGCTGCCTGATTGGAACAGCCACCACTTATCTTTAGGAAGTGACCAAGAGGTACATGGAGGTCTGTCCCGGGTCGGCGGTTCGATTCGCGACTAGACATAGAAATGACACTCTACATCGAACAAATTCGACGAAAAAAGCCCCAACACGTGGAGCTTATTTAGGTTAACTGGTGGCTGAGGGGGGATTCTTCAAGGGCAAAAACATATCATCCGATGATATCGAAGCTATAGGGATTTCCTATCATAATATGCTAGTTTTCCATTCGAGCCGATTAACAAAGTTAATAAGTTTTTACTATTCTTTACAGATGTGTTAATTCGTACTTGGAATCATCCAAGGATTCGTAGAGATGCGGGCTGCTTCCGCTACATCAAAACAGGCTTAGACGACGAACCACGATGTTCCTCTGCCACTTCCTTGTTTGCGAACTTTGCCCTTATCGAGAAGGGAGTTTAAAGCCCGTTGCACCGCTCGGACGTCCTTGCCAATGATCGTAGCAATTTCCGAGCCTGCGCGCCCGTCACGTAGAGAAAGTTCGTCAAGCACCAACTCCTCTAATGTGGGGATTCTCTGCTGCGAAACCGCTGGCGCTTCCGCCGACCCGCGCATGAAAAAGAACGAGAACCCTTGCGTTGTTTTTTGGTAATTAAAACCAACTCCCTCTGCCTTGCAGGAATCAAATGCCCGGCGGAACCCGCCTCCATACCCCTCGATGTCATGTCCTTTGAAAAGGACGTCGGCAATGATGGGATTCGCTTGGATCGACTTCACGTTCCGATAAGCGAAATCTTCGGGCATAAACCCTTCCGGGAATTGTCCGGGGTTGAATATTTCGATGAAGGAAGGGTGGACGTCGATTTCGTTGGTCGTGTTGTTGTTGAACCTCGCGTGGGCGAAGCTGTTCGTGACGATTTCCCTCAAAGCGACAAGGGGAATTTCCGGCTTTTCGATTCTTTCTCCCCCGGAAATCTCCTGGCGCCAGCGCATATTCTTCTTCAAGTAGGACATCGCCTCTTCGATGAGTTCGTAAATGTTGCCTCGTTCTTGGGTGAGATCGAGAAAGGTTACCCGATCGTCGCCAGCGTACACCGCGAGTTTCAAAACATAGGGCTTGGTTTTCGAGAAAAGGGCGCATCCCGCGTTGTTCGGGTTTCCGTCTTTGGCAAGAAGCCCCAAGTAGCCAAGCGTCTCTTTGACTCCCAAAAACGGGAATGAAATCCTACCGGACTGTGTGCCACGCGTATGGTATCGGCGCAATAAACCCTCATCGATGTCATCGATCACGCAACCCGACTCCGTTTTCTCCCAAGCCGAGTTATCCGGGGAGAAGGACGTGAATAAATCGCGCAGCTTTTCGGGGGTGACCGCCTTGTCCTGGTCCGCCGCGCGGAGGTAATAACGGCCAAACGCCGAATATGGCCCGCTGCTTCCCTCGAATTCGACCTTGACGTAATCAAGTGGCCCTTCATGGCATATTTCGATGGATGGATAAATGACCGGGCGGACGGATTCGAAGATGCGGTTCGAGATGATTTGGGCAGTCTTCTCGCTGCACTGCTGGCCAATAATCGTCCCATCGCTGAGTGTTCCAAAATACATGGTTCCTCGGCCGTGCTTATTAAGAATCGCCGAAACGGATTCCATCGAATCATCCAGCTCAGCAGTGCTTTTTTTATGCTCGATATACTCGTTTTCTGCCTCAAGTTTCATAACGTCGTCCTCCTATTAACGACATTTTAGCGACAATTAGCGACAAAGTAAATGTCGCTTAACGACAATTAGCGACAATCCCCAGCAAAGTTTGCTTGTCTTTACAATACGAGAACGCTCAGTTTGCGGAGTTCCTTTTCAAAGTAGACGGCTTGCACATCGATCGGTGTGTCTGCGTCAAGAACGGCTTCGAAGGCATCATCTTCACAAGCCCCAAAACCGTCAATTCCGTCTGGGTCTACCCGTTATTGAAGGAATTCGTTGGTGTACTATCACATCAATCATTCAGTGATACATTCCGTTTTTCGGCAAATATCACCCACTGTTAGAAAAGTCCTATTAAACCCCTATTAATATGAATCCATTGAAAGTAACAAAAACCTCGACCGCTTCTAGCAAATCGAGGTTTTCACATGGTTATTTGGTGGCTGAGGGGGGACTCGAACCCTCGACATACCGGGTATGAGCCGGTTGCTCTAACCAACTGGGCTACTCAGCCATCGCTCTGGTGGAACTTACCG
>CADAUN010000058.1 GCA_902791085.1 uncultured Erysipelotrichaceae bacterium
GACGGCCTCCCGGTCGTCTGTTTGAGCATGCTCAAACAGACAGGAAGCATTGATGACACTCTCTACGACTTTCAATTGACAAGGCTTATCTAATTTTTGATGGGTTGAAAGAAAAACAAAAATAAGGACCGTAGCCCTTATTCTTCATAATCTTCTAAAACGCGTTGGAATTCTTTTTCGGGACAAGGGGAATCCAAGTCCCAGCCAAACGGTTTAAATTCACCAGAAAATACGGATTCATACAACGCTCCTGCCTGGCCATTAAACGCCTCTTCAGGATCTTCTTTTTGACCATGATAAAGGAAAAATGGCATCACACGAAGATAGGGGCAAGAAGAGAATTCTTGTTGCTCTTTTAACCACGGGAACGCTTTCCAAAAAGAAACGATATCGGTCTTAGAAGAGAAAAAAGCGAGGATCACTTCACTCGAATCGCAAGGAAGCGTATCGATTTTTTGGCAAGAGTAACCGATTGCTTTTAACCGAGCAAGTGCCGTAATCGCTTCGTCTTGGTCTTCTTTGGCGAACGAATAGAAAAGCGTCATTGTTTTCCCTCTTGGTAAGAACGAACTTGTTCGAGCAAGGCATTCGCTAAAATATCGACTCCTTGATCTTTTTTGGCAGAAAGAGGGAAGAAACGGGCATTCGGATTTTCTTTTAAAATGGAAGCTTCCACTTTTTCCACATCTAAATCAAACAAGGAAATCGCGTCCATTTTGGTAAACACAAACCAATCCCCACGTTCGAACATCAAGGGGTATTTCAAAGGCTTGTCGTCTCCTTCCGGAATCGACAACAGCACCATCTTTAATGTTGCGCCCGTATCGAATTCAGCGGGGCAAACGAGATTCCCGATATTTTCCAAGAAGACCAAATCTAAATCGCCGCCTCCTAAGAAATTCATTCCTTCATCGACCATTTTGGCATCAAGATGGCATTCGCCAGAGGTGTGAAGTTGAACCGTTTTAACGCCAGTTTTCGCTTCCACGGTGTTTGCATCAACTACCGCATCCATGTCCGCTTCGATGACGCCAATACGAAGATTCTGTTTCAAACGGTTGATTAAATTGACAAGCAACGTGGTCTTGCCACTTCCTGGGCTCGACATCACATTGACGAGAAAGATTCCTTTTTCTTTTAATTTTTTCCGTAACGTGGCAGCGCGAGTATCGTTATTGGCAAGCACGGATTGCTTTACTTTAATCACACGAACATTATCCATAAATACGTCCCTTTCGTTGGTCTGACCCCTTAATTGTAATCGAGAATCGTAATCATGGGTATTTCGTGCTTTCGCCCATTGTATTTTAATTAAAATTATCGCCAAAACAGGGTATGATGAAGAACGAAGAAAAACGACTGGGTTTTCCTTCGCCAAAACGCATGAAAAACTATATCTTTGATTTAGACGGAACCATTTTGAATACCATTTCTGGCCTTCGTTACGCGATTAATGAGGCCTTAGAAGAAAATGGTTTTCCTTATCGTTACGATGACGAAGCGACCAAACATTTAATTGGTGAAGGGACAGATGTTTTGGTTCATCGTGCTTTACAAGATCAAGATAATCCCGCCAACTTTGCCTTGTTAAAATCCGCTTATTTGCCTCGTTATCGCGCGAATCAAGAAATCCACACCAGTTTATTTCCTGGCGTGAAAGAAACGTTAGAGCGGCTTCGAAAGGAAGGGGCATTGTTATTGGTTTGCACGAATAAGCCCGATATTTTAGCAAAACGCATCGTCACAAAATTTTATGGTTCGGATTTCTTTTTAGAAATTCGCGGACTTCGAGATGGCGAAACCCCAAAACCCAATCCAGCGATCGTGAATTCTTTTCTCCGTCAATATCACTTAAAGCCAGAAGAAACGTTGTTTGTCGGCGATTCAATCACCGATTATGAGACCGCCACGAATGCAAAGCTTCTTTGCGGGATTTGCTTGTGGGGATACGGACGTTACCAGGAAGATTGGATTTCCCATTGTGCTTATCGTTTCACGAAACCAGAGGATTTATGGAACACGTATTCGGCAAAATAAAACAACACCATTTTGCTGGTAAATTTTTATTTTCCGTTCGAATCATCCCGGTGATTTTTTTGACTTTGGCCGCTTTGGTCTTTTCTTTGACTTATGGTAATCCGCGTTTTACGATGGCAGGCGATAGTAATCGTCCGAGCAACTTAACCATCGGTGGTTGGTATTTTGGCATTTTTGCGACGTTGTTATTGATTGATATTGGCATGGAATATGAATACCGTTCTTCTTCGTCTAACGCCTATTCTGTTGCTTCTTTTTGCCATTCTTTGCTCGAAGGAGCCTTAACGGTTTTTTGTATCGGGCATTATTTTCGTTATGTGCCAGAAGGGGAAAACAAAGCCAATCGATTGTTGGCGGTCGTCATTTTGATTTTGTTGACATTGGTGAATATTCTTTACCGCTTTATGTCGTGGCAAAAGAAGTGGACAACGGAAGTTTCTAAGGGCAACGATCTGATTGCTGCCTATATCGGATTTTTAGGGTTTGGCAATTGTGCCTTAGCTTCATTGCCTTTGACGGCTTTATGGATCGCAGAGCCGGGCAGATTTGATTATGTTGTGCTTTTTGTGTGGATCGCTTTCTTCGCTTCTTTGCTAGAGACTTTGTTAGGCGTCATATGGCTTTCGATGGGTGCCGTGCGGAATTATGTGAAATCTAATTTTTTCTTCTATTTGACGATATTCAATTTTTTCGCTGCTTTAGCCGCGGTGATTGTTACCTCATTCGGGTACGCTTATCAAATCTTAACTTTGCCTTTATCGTATTGGTGTTGGGCTTCGTTTGGAATTGCTCTTGCCGTTTGGGCAAGTTCTATGGCTTATTTGGCTTATTTAGGAGTTCATTGATACAAAATAAGGAGAAATATCATGCGTACGATTCAATTGTTTAATTCCTGGGGAATGAAAAAAGAAACCTTTGTCCCGCAAGTGCCGGGTAAGGTATCTCTTTATTGCTGCGGCCCGACGGTTTATAGCGACCCTCATATTGGGAATTTCCGCCCTGTCGTGACCTTTGACGTCTTACGCCGCTTGTTCCTCCGTGAAGGATATCAGGTCACCTTTGTCTCGAATTATACTGACGTGGATGACAAAATCATTCAACGGGCAAAAACTTTAGGAATCACCGAAAAAGAATTAACAACAAGCGTGATTGCGGAATATCGTCGCTTGGTTGATGAGGTGGGGGCATTGCAGCCGGATTACACCCCCACGCCGACTGTTTTTATGCCGCAAATCATTTCTTACGTGGAAGATTTGGTCAATAACGGTTCGGCCTATGTGGCTGATGGAGACGTTTATTTAAGTGTCAGGAAAATCCCGGGATATGGCTCTTTGTCCGGAAACGCGATCGAAGACCTTGAAAGCGGTGCTCGTATTGCTCCGGGTGACAAAAAGAAAGATCCTTTGGATTTTGCTTTGTGGAAAGCCACGAGTGAAGGGATTCGTTGGGATTCTCCTTGGGGAAAAGGAAGACCGGGATGGCACACAGAATGCTGCGTGATGATTCATTCGCTCTTCCCGGAGCAAAAAGGTTATATCGATATCCATGGCGGCGGATTTGATTTGAAGTTCCCTCATCACGAAAACGAAATTGCTCAATCGATGGCACACGACGGACACCGTTTAGCGCAATATTGGATGCACAACGGTTTCATCAACATCAACAATGTGAAGATGTCGAAATCGTTAGGAAATGTCGTTTTGATGAAAGATGTCGTAGAAGAATATGGTGGCATCCCTTTCCGCTTGATGTTACTTGCTTCTCATTATCGCGCTCCTGCCTCTTTTAGCCCGGAAACCATTCAAGAGGCACAAGTGAAATACCAGCAATTGGTCACCTCTTTACGCAAGGCATCCATCGTTTTGCAACGGCATGACGTGGATTTGGATACGTTAAAAGCGGAAGACGATACCCCCTTCTTTGATGCCCTTTGCGACGATTTGAACACGCCTAACGCCTTAGCTGCTCTTTATGAAGACAATAAATTGCTGAATTCTTTGTGGCGCGTCAAAGACGTCGATTGTGCTCGCTTAAGCTCTGTTTTTGCCCGCGTGAAAGACGAATGTGACGTCTTGGGCCTTCCGATGGATTTACCCCATTTAACAAAAGAAGACAAAACGCTTTATGAAGAGTATGATTTAGCCAAGCAAAACAAGGATTTCGGCCGCTCGGATGCTTTACGAGCAGAATTGATGGCAAAACACCTCTTTTGACTTCCTTTAAAGGAGTTCCGTTATGATTCTTTCTCAAGTGTTGTCCTGGGATACCTGGGATGCCGATATCATCCGTTGGTTCAATAGCGGCTTCCATGGAGCGACTTCGCAAGAAGCGGGTAATTTCGTTTTAATGATCTGCTCTTTGTTATTGACGGTTCTCTTAACTGGAGCATTAGGCTTTGAACGGGAATATCGTGGTCATGATGCCGGGCTAAGAACCCACGTTTTGATCGGTGTTGGTTCTTGCTTAGTCATGATGATTTCCATTTATGGTTTTACTCCTTGGGATGAAGTTTTTGTAACGGGCAGCGCGACCACCAGTGGTTCCCCAGCGGCACGCGATCCGTCCCGTCTTGCCGCTCAAGTGGTTTCTGGCATTGGCTTTTTAGGTGCTGGAGCAATTATTCAAAATGGCGTCGGTGTGAAAGGATTGACCACCGCGACCACGCTTTGGGTTGCTATGGCTCTAGGCCTTGCTTGCGGCGGTGGCAATTTCTTATTGGCTGGCATGACCGCCGTTGTTGCTTTGTTTGTGTTGATCATCCTTCATTCTGTGGATCGTTGGATTGCGAGACGCGATCCCGTTGTGATCATGGTAATTGAAAACAACAAGCCTGCATTAAAAGAAATCATGGTTGTTGCGGAGCGTTATGGGATCACCATTAAAGAAACTCACTCAGAATTATTGACGAATCAAAACGATACTCCCATTCGTATGAGCCTCCGTTGCAGTCACAACAATCCCGCCAGCATTGCGGCATTCGTTGAAGAATTGCGCGATTCGATCAAACCGCTAGAGATTCATTTAGCGGTAAGAGAAAGGTAATTCTTGCTATTTGACAAGGTGTCATTTAAAATGAATTTACAAGTTTACGGTAAAAATGCCGTTCGAGCAAGTCTCGAGGCCGGCAGCGTGAAGGTCCTTTACACGCTTTCTCGGTTCGAGAACGATGATCTTGTGGCGCTGGCTCGGAGAAAGAACATAGCTGTGAAATTCGTTAGCGATAACGAATTAACAAACTTAGCATCGTCTTCGGTCCACCAGGGGTATGTTGCTACGTGCGAAGCGGTCAAAACCTATTCCCTCGAGGAATTGTTGGGGAGCATTCCTGCTACCAAGAAATACCCTCTCTTATTGATCCTCGATGGAATCGAAGATCCCCATAACTTAGGGGCGATCTTACGGACCTGCGATGCTTTCAGCGTAGATGGTGTGATTTTGAAGAAACGAGGCGAAGTTCCCTTAAATGGGACGGTAGCCAAAGTTTCGACCGGGGCGATTCATTATGTAAAAGTGGCAACCGTTCCGAATTTAAATCGCGCGATCGAAGTCTTAAAGAAACGCGGGTATTGGATCGTTGCCTCTGATGGTTCGGCCAAACAAAGTTATCGGGATATCGATTATCGTTCGCCGATTGCTCTTGTCGTCGGAAGCGAAGGATTTGGGATTTCGCGTTTGGTTTTGCAACACGCCGACTTTGTCGTGAAGATTCCGATGACGGGTCACGTTAGTTGCCTGAACGCCTCGGTCGCTTGTGCGATTCTTATCTCTGAAGCTGCCGCTGCTCAAAGCCAATCTTAATTTTTTATTCATGAATTACGACTCATGCTCCGATGAGAGCTTGATTTTGCTTTCGCGTAGCCAAAATGCTGGCGCATTTTATGCTCTGACGAAACGCTATTTCGTCATCCGCATCCCACTTTGTCGCATCGCTTCTGCCGCCTTGGCAAGCTACTTTGACGCTTGGGATTTGAATCACGTCTTTTATGTGGCCTTTAACGATTGTCTAAACGATTTTAAATTTGGGAGTGGCAGTTTCAAATCTTATCTAATCCGTAGTCTTCGTCACGCTTTGATTCGTGAAGCGAAAAAGTTGCATCTCTTTGACCACGTTCCTACTGTTTCTTTGGATTATGAGCCAAACGGGCAAGATACATTGCACGATGTGATTGGCTCTTCGAGCGACGATCCGCGCCGCTATTTAGATTATTTTGAAGAAGCGGAACGGCTAGGCCTTCTGAAAGAAAAGCTGAGCCCCGACGTTTTAAAGGTCGCACGCCTACGGCTAGACGGCATGACTTTCTCTCAAATTGCCGAACTGCTTTCCATTCATTCCAAGAAAGCGCAACGGCTTTACGCCATTTTTAAAGAAGCCGCTACGAGCATCGTGGTTGGCGGTAACCCCGTCGATGCTTTGCCACGTTGGACGGTAGAAGAGAGCACATCTTAGCCTGTTTCAAATCGCGGTTGAATCTATGGATTCCTCTCGATATACTATTAGAGCGAAGTTCGTCCCTTCGCTTTTTTCTTAAGGCTTAAATCAATAAAGCAAGAAAGGATATCGCTAGATTATGGGAAGAGAAAAAACGTTCTTGATATGTGAAGAATGCCTTTCTCGGAACTATACGATAAGCAAACGTCCGGACGCCAAGGAACGTTTGGAAATTCGGAAGTATTGCCCCCATTGTCATCGCTATACTTTACATAAGGAAAGCAAATAATCATATTGGAAGGAGATTCTATGACAGGACCCGTCAAATATATGAAAGAAGTGGTCCGCGAAGGCAAACGCGTTCGCTGGCCAAAGAAAAATAAATTTTGGTCTACCGTCGCAGTCGTCGTTGTGATTGCTGTCTTCGCTGCTTTGATTCTCGCTTTAGAGGATTTGGCCGCTGCCCGCATCATTGAATTATTAAAACAAGCTTTTGGAGGATAATGGTTTATGGCACAAAATTTAGGCGATAAGCATTGGTATATTGTTACAACCTATTCAGGAAACGAAGCCAAAACGGCAGAAAATTTACAAAATCGTATTAAGACGATGAACATGGAAGCGTTCATCTTCCGTGTATTGGTTGCTGAATTCCAAGAAAAAGTCATCGATCCCGAAACGGGCGAACAAAAATTCACCATGGACAAAAAAACCGGTGAAAAAGTGTATAAGTTCCGTACCCGCAACCTGTATCCCGGTTACTTTTTCGTTGAAATGATTATGACCACCGACTCTTGGTTTGTCGTCCGTAACACTCCCGGTGTAACGGGCATTGCCGGTTCTTCTGGCGGCGGTCAAATGCCGACTCCGCTTTCACCGGAAGAAATTGAGCCCGTTTTAAAACGGATGGGCCAAGTCGATGCCTCCATGTACGATCGTTACGCTGTTGGCGATCAGGTCAAAATCATTTCTGGACCGCTCGAAGGAACAGAAGGGGAAATCACTTCGATCAACAAGGAAACTGGCGCTTGCACCGTCAATACCGTGTTCTTCGGCCGTGTCACCCCTGTTGACGTGGAATTCTCTGAGATTGAAAAGATTTGAAGAATTTCTGATGCCCCGTTCAAAAGGCGGGGCATTTTCTTTTGCCCGCTGACACTAAGAAATCCATCTGAACGTGGATTTTATCCCCAGAAGGCATAACAATTTTGGCAAAAATAAAAGGCAAATAAAATATGAACTATTTTTCATATTTTTATTGATATATGAACTATCATTCATGTATAATAGACCACGAGGAAGGGAAAAGCGATTGTATGAGCGAATTACCAAATGAGAAAATCTTAGATGCCATGCAGGATTTGCTGGCAGTTGCAAGTGATTCAACACGTTTGAAAATCCTATATGCCATTAGTGGGGAAGAGCACAATGTTTCAGAGATTGTCTCCTTGGTTGGTGCTTCTCAATCGTTGGTGTCACATCAATTGGAAGTCCTTCGTCGTCACCGTCTTGTCTCCACCAGAAAAGAAGGACGGAAAGTTTATTATTTGCTTTGCGATGATCACGTGCAGAAGTTGATTGAAGTGGT
>CADAUN010000059.1 GCA_902791085.1 uncultured Erysipelotrichaceae bacterium
GTTGTTGAACATGACCGGGCGTTTTGCACAGAATTCTTGGTGTTAGAAAGCACACCCGAAGTATTACGTGGGCGGTTAAATCCTTTAACCCCGTGTTTCGATGAAGATGGCAAGCTCGTTCCTTATGGTCCATCTTGGGAAAATCACGAGTTAAATCGGGCGCCGATTTTCTTGCAATCTTTTGATGCGGCCACTTATCGCGGTGATGGATTATGGCTCATTGTATTAGGCAACCATCCAGATATGGATATGCGTTTGCCATGGTGTTCTTGCACTGCCCAACTGATTGCCAAAGTGAATGGCGATGAAGTTTCTTTTACTGGGCCTAAATTGCCGTTGTTGCGGGTTGGCACGATTGGTGCTATTGGACATGAAAACCGCAAATACTCGAGCCTGCAAGCAGTGGATTGTCATTCCTTGACCATTCAAAATTATCAGATTAAGAATGGGGCCGGTATGGGATTATTGTTGTTCCATTGCCAAGATGTCACCATCCAAGGCTTAGTCATGGCGCATGACGAGAAAACCAAAATGGCAACGACCAATGTTGCCGATGGGATTCACGCCGTTTCTTGCTCGGGTGACTTTGTTTTATCGAATAGCATCATCGAAGGAACGATGGATGACATTTTAAATATTCATACGAACTTTTATGCTTTTGAGGAAGGAACAGGGAAAACCATTCGAGTTTGTTGCCCTGGAGCTGTAGCCAAGCAATACACCATTTTTAATCCAGGGGACAAATTCGTTTTGCATCGGGGGACGACATTAGAAGAAAAAGGAACCTTCATAATCGAAAAGATGTCACGTCTAGGGCCCCAAGAATGGGAATTTGTCTTAGATACTCCTTGTGAAAACGGGGAAAAAGGAGATTTGTTAGAAAACCTCACTTGTCAACCTCATGTTCAGATTACGAATTGTCGTTTTGCGAACGCCAACACGCATTTGCGGTTCCAATCCCGTGGGGGAATTGAAATAGAACACTGTGTGACAGAATTGCCTTTTTGGTTAACGGGCGACACGAATTATTGGTATGAAGGAAGCCCCGTCGAAACGATGAAACTTCATGATGTCCGTTTTGAAACGGGCTTTGCGAACATCGCCGTTATTCCTGAATTTACCCCAACCCCTTTAAAACCTTATTATCATGGAAAGATAGAAGTGACGCAGTGTGTGTTTGAAACCGATACCCCGTTACAAGCGCATCAAACTGCCTCTATTTGCTTCCAAGAAAATCAAAATTCCCTTGCAAAACCCATGCGAATGGTAATCCGCGACTGTGGAGAAGTCACAGCTGAAGGCATCTCTGTTGAAAAAGAAGGGCAATAAAATGAACACCATCAAGCGAGAAGACTTGCCCATTCGTGATCCTTTTGTTTTATTGGATCATGGCCGTTATTATTTGCTTGGCACCACTGGGAATGACCCCTGGGGGCACGCCAGCACGTTGATGCTTTATGTTTCTGATGATTTAGAACATTTTACGGAATACGCAACGATGGTCACTGATGGCTCATTAGATTCCTACACGAACCTTTGGGCACCGGAATTGCATGTTTATCGCGGCCAATATGTATTGATATTGTCTGTCTATCGCGATGATTTGGGTCGGGGTTGCCTGATTTTGACCTCAGATGCGTTAAATCATCCCTTCCATTTGTTAACGGGTCGCTATATCACGCCGGATCATTGGGGGTGTTTGGACGGGACCATTTTTCTATCTCAAAACGAACCGTATCTTTGTTTTTCTAACGAATGGACCACACCGATTCATCATGACGGTGAAGGGGCTCTTTTTATTGCTAAAATGAAAGAAGATCTCACAGGTTTAGTAGAAGAGCCAAGACAAATTATTGGGGGCAAACATGTTGGCTTTGCTATAGAGGTAAGCAATGGCGTTCACCAAGGCTATGTGGCTGAAGGCCCTTGGCTTTATTCGAAAGGGAACGACATCGTTTTGCTTTGGTCAACATTTACCAAAACTGGCTACACCGTCGTTCGTAGTCTTTCTCACAATGGCGTTTATGGACCCTATGTCACCGATTGTCTTTTGTTTGCTCAAAATGGCGGGCATTGCATGCGGTTTATCGATAAAAACGGTCACGCTTGGATTACCCTCCATCAACCGAATATCACCCCGCAAGAACGCATGGTATTATTAAGCGACGAGGAAGGAAATGGCAACGGAACTAAAGCTTGATCGCGTCTCTTCATTTTATGTAGATAAAAAACATCACCGCCAAATTGTGGCAGTGGATTCGTTAAGCGCGGATTTTACTGCCCCGATGAACGTCATCGTTGGTTTTTCTGGTTGTGGAAAGACCACCTTGTTACGTTGTTTATTAGGATTGAAAGAATACGAAGGAGAGATTTACTATCAGCAAGGAAACTTGGATGAATTGTCGCCCAAAGAGCGAAATTTCTCGTTCGTGCCGCAAGATTATGTCTTATATCCAAGTTACACCGTATTTGACAATATCGCCTTTCCGTTGCGTTTGATGCATGCCGAGCGTGAAGAAATCCTTAATCGGGTGATGGAAGTGGCAAAACTCTTAGAGATTACTCCTTGTTTAAACCGCAAACCAAAGCATATTTCAGGCGGACAACAGCAACGCACGGCGATTGCACGCGCTTTAGTCAAACGTCCAGAAGTTTGTCTCTTGGATGAACCATTTTCTAATGTGGACCCACAATTACGCATGCAAACCATTCGTGTGTTGAAATCCAGTTTTGCCGCCTTTGGAACCATGGGCATTTATGTGACGCATGACATGAAAGAAGCCATGTTATTGGCCGACGAAATCTTTGTTATGGAAAAAGGCAAAATCGTTTGCCAAGGAACGCCGTCGCAAATTTATGATTCGTTTGTCCCAGCCGTACGGGATTTGCTTCAAAGCAGTGAGATTTAACCATGGCTAAGAAAATGAAATCTCGCGCTTCAGATTATACAGAGAACGATTTCCCCTTATCCAGGAAGGATGTCTTTTTGGAAGCTTATCGCGAACGTTTTTCCTTACTCTTGCGTTTGGGGCTTCTCGCCTTGGTATTTGCCATTCCGCATTTGCTTCTTTCTTTTTGGCGCGATTATGCAGTGGCGGCAACGTACGCAAAAGCAACGGAACAAACTGCCGAAACCTATGCAAAAATCGCTACAGAAACCAGCGTGGTTTATGGATTAGGATATCTAATTACTTTGCCCTTGGCCGCCTTTCTTTTTGCTGGCATCCTTCAAGTTCTTCGCCAATTGTTATGGAATGTGCCAGTATTTTTAGGCGACGATTGGAAACAAGGTGTGAAAGAAAATGGCTGGCGTTTGGCGTTGTCTGCTTTCGCTTTTGCCCTTCTCTATTACGAGTTGAATTTCATCGCTGGAACCTATTTAGAATATGCCATCCGTGCGCTGGTTTTGCTTCTTTTTGCTCCGTGGGCGCTTTGGCTTTTAAGTGAGCATTATTATTACGAATTGAAATTCGGAGAATCGTTAAAGAATGCCGTTCTTTTCTATGTGCGAACGGTTCCTTTTACTTTGTTATTTGTCTTCCTAGCAATCATTCCGTTTTGGGCATGCGATCGGTTTCTTTCCTATCTTGGAGTGAAACAATTGGTAGAAGGAGTGCTCCTACTTTTCTATCTCGTGCCATGGGCGATGGCCTGGTTACTTTATGCATGCCACGTTTTTGACCGCTACATCAATCGCGATTATTATCCTGAATATTATCGAAAAGGAATGCGAAAAATCGAAGATTCTTCAACCGAGAATCGTCCGCGTTAAAAAAGGCACCATGGTCGGTGCCTGTTTTTGACTTTATTCTTCTTTGCAATAGCCGTTAGAGAAATGAACCATGGCTTTTCTCGCATCGAGTGCCATTGCTTTTTTCGCGCGGGCAGCAATCGTGTGATAGAAGGTAGGATGTTCTTCGTTAAGACATTTTTCGGCGGCAAAGACTCCTTCCCTTGCCATATACGAATAATAGTTGATTTTGCGAATGCCACGATCGATGGCTTTGAGATAATCTTCTGGTGAAACGCCAGATCCCCCGTGCATGACTAAGGGGAGGTTCGTTTGTTCATGGATTTTTTCGATGCGGGGAAAATCCAATTTGGGTGTGGCTTTATAAATGCCGTGTGCCGTGCCAAAGGAGCAGGCTAGGGCATCGATGCCGGTATCGTCTACAAAACGTTTGGCTAAGGCAGGGTCGGTATACAAAGCGGTGGGATCACTTGCCGCTGTCGATGCTCCTTCGCGAGCTGGTAAAGCACCAATCTCTCCTTCTACATCTACTCCGTGAGCGTGCGCATAGGTTACCACCTCTTTGGTGTTTTTCGCATTTTCTTCATAAGGAAGCAAGGATCCGTCATACATCACGGACGTAAAACCAAGGGCAATGGCCTCACGAAGATAGGCAAAATCCGTACCGTGGTCCAAATGAACACAGACAGGGATACTGGCCATTTTTGCCCGGAACACCATGATGGGGCCGATTTCTTTTAGAGGGGCCTCTGGTTCATGTACTTCGGCATGGGCGATAATCACTGGAACTTGTAATGCCGTTGCTTCTTCCAAAACGGCATCCAAAGTTTCTAAGGTAGGGGTGTTGAACGCGCCGATGGCGCAATGGTGGCGTTCCGCAAACGCCAATACTTCTTTTAGACTAGCTAACATATTTTCTCCTTTTTACAAGTCTTCAAAGCAAAGTTCAAGATGATAAGAAACGCTTTCCCCTTTTTCTAATTTTTGATAGGTGAAGCGATCATCTAAATGAGTGGTGGTTGGTTCTAATCCAATCACATAATCTCCCGAAGCGCGGGATTTCCATTCCACGAGATGTGGTAAATCGAAATGTAACACGGCTCTTTCTTGGCAGGTAGGACTATTAAGAATCACCGTTCCGTCATCGACATCGTCAAAATAACAAGTTTCTTCCATGCCGGCGACTGGGGATTCCATTTGACGACGTTTCGCGTTTTCTTGTTCTGCCCACGAAGTGCGAGGAAAACTAGAACGATAATGACCTTCGATGGTGGAATGTTCATCGACAAAAGGGAAGCCAAAATTGCAATGGTAAAGCAATGCATAGTTTTCTGCCTTAAAGCCACGATTCGTTAAAGTATCCACCCACGTAAAGGAACGTTCTTGATATCGAAGCGTGCAAACGCGCGTTAATACGAGATGTTGACCAAATAAGGCGGTATCTTCTACCTTCATTGTAACTTTCACATACGTCTCGGTTTCTTCTAAAGCGATAATTTCTGCTGGGGCATGATGAATGCTGCCATGCAATGGGTATCCTTCCCGGGCTCCAACGGAATTGAGCCCGCAGGTATAAAGCATTCCTCCAGGGAAATTAGAAGCAAAATCTTTTTGCTCGTTATTCAATCCGTTTTTGGTGATAAAAGAGACGTTTCGTCCTTTTTCCCATAATTGCAAGATATCGCCCGCGTGGGACAAAGTTATAAGCAAGGTCAACGCTCCATTGAATAGCAGTAAGAGGTCTTGCCCTTTTCCTGTGCCGTCAGTTTTGGTCAGACGATAGGCGCCACAAAGTTGTTTGACGTTTCCGATTCTTTCTTCCATTTATTTCTCCCAAAGCGGTCTAATGGCCGCATATAATTTTTCATAAGACGCATAAATTTCGTTGTAGGCGGCATGCCACATAGGCGAAGGATCCACGCGTCCAAGCGGATGAACAAAAGCTTTTTTGGCCTCTTCCAAAGAAGAATAGATACCTTCTGCGATGGCCGCTTGCATCGCGCATCCTCTTGCACCTGCTTCTTCTCCATCTAATAAGACAATCGAATGGTTGGTGATGTCGGCTTTGATTTGATTCCAGATTGGATTTTTGCTTCCGCCCCCAGTCGCGTACAAAGTGCCCACAGGGATTCCATCTTTTTCCATTCGTTCTAAATTGAGACGCATTTCATAGGCAACGCCTTCTAAAACAGCAAGATAGAGATCGGATTTGGTGGTAGACAAAGAGAGGCCAGCAAAAACACCACGCGATCCTAAATCCATATAGGGCGTTGCTGCACCAGCAAAATGAGGCAAGCAAAGAATGCCAGTTGGCATCCCTTTGTAGGAAGAGCAAAGTTCTTCATAAATATTTTTGCCTTCCGCCTTGGCTTTGGCTTGCTCTAACGGAGCGATTTTATCGATAAACCATTGGCTTAAGGCGCCACCGGTATAGGAAAAGCCATAAGCCAAATAGCCTCTGTCCCCATAAGGCACTACGGCATAATGGTCTTTGGCATAGACAGAATTGGGCCGTGTTTTTTGAAATAAGGGGACGATGGCTTCTACGGTGCCCGCACCTTCCATGGCTTCGTCAGGCGCTAACACTCCCGAACCTAACGCACAAGCGAATTGATCGTGCCCGCCAAGGAGTACCAAGATGTCTTTAGACAATCCGCATGCGTTTGCGACTTCCTTTCGAATGCCACGCGTAAAAGAACCAGACGCTACCGGTAAGGAGAATAATGACGGATTTAAATCTAACGCCGCAAAGATTTCTTCGTCCCATGAATTTGTCTCCAACGAGAAACCCAAGGTGCGAGTCGCCAAGGAATAATCGATTTTCGTTTCTCCCGTAAGAAGATAGAAAGCATAATCTTGCATCAATAAAACATGACGGATTTTTGCATATTTCTCTGGTTCATTTTGTTTCCAATAAGCCAATTTTGGCAAAGAATACATCTCATGTGGTCGTAAACCAGTTTTAGCGATGATTTTGTCTTCGCCTAAACGCGAAACCAAACGATCTTTTTCCGCTTTTCCTCGTTTGTCGGTATAAAGCAAAATCGGAAATAACGGTTCGTCATGTTCGTCTAAGCAAACAAAACTTTCCCCAAACGAGGTGATGCCGATGGCAGTCAAATCCGGATGGGCTAGTGCTGCTTTGCGAAATAAGGAAAACAACGTGTCACGGAGAACTTTCGGATCAAGTTCTTGCTTGCTATCGTTACGTAAAGAGGGATAGGGCAAATAATCTTTGCCAAGGTTTCTCCCATCTGGGCTAAAGTAAACGATTTTTGCCCCGGTTGTTCCAATGTCTAATCCCGCGAGAGTCATTTGGTATCTAATTCCACCAAGTCATAATGGAGATAAGTGGTATAAGCTTCTTCTAAGACGTCTTTCCAATGGCCGACACCAATGGAAGTATGATGTTTAAAACCACCGCGCGCTAAACGGATTAATTTGTCTTGCAAAGCAGGAATATGAGCAACCCCGGCGCAACCAAAATAGCTCTTTTCAATCGGCAAGGAAGTCATTTCTCCTTCACTCACATAAAGAATGAGTTTGCCATCTTTCGTTTGACAATTGCTAAAGGTCATCGGGAAAGCAGCAATGCGTCCTTCGTTGGTTCCCCAGCCGGAACCAGGATCCGTTTTGTCAAACATCTTGTGGGAGGTTAAAGTGCCTTTTTGGGTCATTAAGGATTGTGCGACCGGCCCACAATGGAAGAGAATGACATGATCTGGATCATCGCCATAATTGTTGTTCCAATCCAACACGGCTGTTGACTTTTCACTTGCTAGCGCCATGCCGCGCATTGTGATGGCAGAGCAAAGATCAATCTCGCAAGACGCCACGATGCCGCGGTTGTTTAATTCCGAAAGAAGCACACAAGGGCAAACCCGTAAAATTTGCTCTAATTCGTTCCAACAACGGAGCGTAATGGCATCTAAATGATACGTTTTGATGTAATCATCAATAACCACAGCGATTTTCGCCAAGGTTTCTAGTTTTTCCGTTGGGCAAGCAGAGCAATCGGTGTAATTTTCCAAACGCTCCATTTTGGCTTTCACTTCGTTGTCGAGCGTTCGTTTTTGCACTTTGTCAATCAGTTCAGACAAATCAAAAGATTCGACAGTAATGCCATATTTTTGCAAAGTGATTTCGTCAAAA
>CADAUN010000060.1 GCA_902791085.1 uncultured Erysipelotrichaceae bacterium
TTTCCGATAAATGGAGTGCGCTTTCTTTCCGGTGGTGAAAACGGGAAGAAAATGTTCTTTTTGAATTTTCTCAATCGTATTCTTTGCTGCGACAACATGACGAATGCTGCTATCGCTGGAACCTATGATTTCACAAGATTCAATCGCGTCATAAAGAGCGATGTGGTGTCGAGTTAAGAACTTTTTTCGTTCCCCTATTCCTTGAGGCACCTCTTCTTTCCATAGGCCAGCTAAGACGGCATAGAAGCGATTGGAGGGATGCATGTAATAAAATCCTGCCTCGCGAGATGCGACAGAGGGCAAAGAACCAAGAATCAGCACTTTTGCTCCCATTGGCACGAATGGGGGTATCTCCTTGTGAGTTACCAAGATGGGCTTCATTGCTATTGATTATATATAGATTGTTTAGCAACATTGTGAAAACGCTTTCGGTTAAATAAGACTAACTTTAATCTTGAAAGCTTTTTTTAAATGTATGATACTCATTAGTAAGGAAATACTAACTATGCCAATTTTATTAGCGCCAATCGATACGGATCTCACGATTCATCAAGTTTACGGAAGCGACAAAACCATTCAGCATCTCCGTGAAATGGGCATCGTTCCTGCCATGCATTGCCGTTTGCTCTCTAAAGAGCCGAGCGGTGTCATTTTGCGGGTGGGAGAAAGTCGTTTAGCGTTAGATCATAATTTGGCAAAGGCTATTTCCGTCATCGTTGCATAGGCAGAAGGAGGTTTTCAAATGTCGGAAAACGACAAAATTCAAAGCCAAAATCCCCCAGAAATCACTTACCGATTGGGAGATGAGGCAGCCTTGAATGCAATTCGAATTGGCATGAGCGGCGTCATTGTTCGCGTGGAAGGAGAAGGACGGGTTAAACGTCGCCTTTTTGACATGGGGCTTACGCCAGGTGCAGAGGTTTTTCTCAGAAAAAAAGCACCTTTAGGCGACCCTTTGGAAATCACGTTACGCGGTTATGAACTGACGTTACGCAAGGACGAAGCGTCCCATGTGATTCTCAAAATCACAGACCTATCCGCTACAGATGAGGAGATATCATGAGTAACGAAAAACGAATTCGAATTGCCCTGGCGGGAAACCCCAACAGTGGCAAAACCACTCTTTTTAATTCGTTGACCGGCAGCACGGCATACGTAGGGAACTGGCCTGGCGTCACCGTTGAAAAACGAAGCGGCATTTACAAAAACAAGAAACGCGGCTACGAAATTGAGGTGGTTGACCTTCCTGGCATCTATTCGATGTCGCCTTATACGCCCGAAGAAGTCATTTCTCGGAATTACGTATTGGAAGAAAAACCGGACGTTGTCGTCAACATTATCGATGCCACCAACTTAGAACGGAATTTGTATCTGACCACCCAATTAATGGAAATGGATGTTCCGATTGTCGTGGCATTAAACATGATGGATGCTTTGGAAGAAAACGGGCAAACCATTGATTCCAAAGACCTTTCTAAGGCATTGGGCTTGCCTGTGGTTGAAATCTCTGCCTTACGTAATCGCAATCTCGACGACTTAATGGATGCCGTCGAAAAAGCAGCCAAAACCTCGCGCGAGGGCATCTCTTTTTGGGCAAAAGGCGAAGATAAAGACAAAATCGAAAAAGCCAAAGCGTGTTATCAAAGCAATAACGTTTCTAATCCTTTGTTCCATGCCGTAAAAGCGTTGGAAGGCGATGAGCTAGAAAACAAACAATTCCCTGGCATTTACGAATCGATTCAAAAAATCTCTCCCGAAACGGAGCGTTTTGAATCAGAGAGCGCGGATGAACGTTATCAATTTATCACCGCCAAGCTCTCTATTTACCGAAAAGGCGCGCCAAAGCATGAAAAGAAAAAGCTTTCCCGTTCTGATAAGATTGACAAAATTTTAACCAATAAGTGGGCTGCTATCCCGATCATGCTTGTTATTCTTTTCCTCATCTTCCATATCGTCTTTGCAGGCGATCTCTTCTATATGCACGCCATGGGATTGTCGCTAGAAGATTATCCTGGCTTTATCTCTTTTGGCTTTGGCGAAGTGGATGAGGCGGGCGAAGCCATCTTATATCAGCCTTTCGCAGGACTTTTCTATGATGCGGATGGAATTGTTTCTATTGGCGAATTCCTTCATCGACTAGCCGGCGACAATGAGACCGGCATTCTTGGCTGCATTTGCTTAGGAATCAAAGCCATTATGGTCAACGGAGGCGCGCCTGATTGGGTGATCGGCTTCATTTATGACGGCGTATTGAACGGCATTGCTGCGGTCTTAGGCTTTTTACCACAAATTCTTTTATTGTTCTTTTTCTTCTCCATTTTGGAAGACTCTGGATATATGGCACGTATTGCCTTTGTCTTAGATCGTATCTTCCGTCGCTTTGGGGTCTCCGGCCGCGCTTTCTTACCAATGATTATGGGCTTTGGCTGCGGTGTCCCCGCGATGATTAATACCCGCACTCTAGCATCTGACAAAGAAAGAACCAAAACCATTCGTGTGATTCCCTTCTTTACTTGCGGGGCAAAAGCTGAATTCTTGGTGGCCATTGCTGCCGCGGTGGCAGTTGTTGCCAATTTCGATGCCGGCGCTTTCACATTCTTGATTTATTTGCTTGGCGTCGTTGTGGCGTTAGTTTCTGTCGTTACGATGAATCAAACCACACAACGCGAAGCGGTGCCTCCTTTTATCATGGAGTTGCCGGCATATCATTTGCCACAATTCCATGCGCTTATGATCCATGTTTGGGATAAAGCGAAACACTTTGTTAAGAAAGCCTTCACCATCATCTTTGTTTCTACGGTGATTGTCTGGGCTTTCACCAGTTTCTCTTGGAAATGGGAATTCATTCCGGACAGCGATACTTTGACAGAAGCGGACTCCATCTTAGCGAATCTCTCGATGCTCATTCAGCCGTTATTCACCCCGATGGGATTTGGATACAATTCCGGTGCTTTAATGCAATATGGCTGGGTTTATACCGCTGCTTCTATCCAAGGTATTGTGGCCAAAGAGGCTGTCACTTCTACCATCGAACAATTGGCCGTCACCATCGGCGGAGCCAATGCCGGTTTCGAAGATATCGTTATGATGACAGGGATTGGTGCGCCAGAATTGACCGCCTTTGCTGTGTTCAATATGTTGACCATTCCTTGTTTTGCTTCGGTGGCTACTGCTAAGAGCGAATTGGCAAACCGCAAAGCCTATCTAGGAACGATCTTCTTCTGGCTTGGCACAAGCTATGTGATGGGTTGCTTAACCTTTGTTACCTTAAAGTGGGTATGGACGTTGGCAATCACTTTGCCTGTGATTGCTTGTGCTTTTGTCGGCCTCTACTTCTACAACCGTCATATGAACCATAAGGAGGCAACCGCTTAAAGCGGCTAATCCTTATGGCTTGGTATGTTTATCTCCTCTTATCTATATTCTTCCTTGGCTTTATCGGCGTGATGATTTATTGGATTTCTCTAAAACGCCACGGGCGAAAGATTTTAGATGACGAGTGCCATATGTCTAAGAAAGATTTGGTGCGGTTATATCGAATCCGCAAAAAAGCGGAGATGAAAGCCAAGGCAAGGACAGCTTCTAATTCATCAAGCGAAAACGATTAAAACGAAAGAAACAGGCAGGTTTTCCTGCCTTTTTCTTTATTTGTGAGAGAAATGAAGAAAAGAGAATAGCGATTTCTTCGTATAAGGTTTTTCTTCTTGTTCTAACACGCGGTAGCCTTGAGAAGTAATCGCATGGATAATGGCTTCACGCTTGGTATCCTCATCCATAACAATGCAAACTCGATTTTTTCGATAGGAAGAATTCGCCTTATGAACGCCTTTCACTTGACGCACAACATGGTTCACATGTTCCTCACACATAGGGCAACGCATCCCGTCTAATTTTAATTGATATTCTACCTGTGATTTCTTTTCCATAATTAGTATTACCTAACCATTTTTATTATATTGCTGTCTATAATTTTATGTTAGTTGCATTTAACTTTAAGAACTAAAAATCGGTCAAAAAATATTTCATTGTCATCTTTTCAAACTCGCTTTCCCAAAAATGTCTATATTCCCTTAACAAAGAAAAGAAACGTAAAAACGTTACTATGGTCAACGTCAAGAATTCGTCCTGTACAAGTCAAAAAACACGCTATAATAAAGACGCTGGGTAACAGCCACCAGACAGGAAGCATGTTCCCCTACAACTCACATTATCGGTGTCCTGACGGGAGACCCCTGTGTTGAAAGCCTGACCGCGATGTTTTGTGGATTCAGGAATCCTAATGGGCGACCATGGATACCACCTCTCTCTCAGAGGAAACGAAATATTCCTGCTGGCGAAACAAATCAGTAAGACGACCTTTTGGGGTCGTCTTTTCATTTTTCAAGGTTTGCCAGCATTAGTTTTAACCGATTCTCTTGATTCACTTGGGTGGAAGAAGCATCAAAATCTAATGGGACAATATTTTCTTCTGGATACCGTTCTTTCACGGGACGAATCATGCCTTTTCCAACGATGTGGTTTGGTAAGCAACCAAAAGGTTGCACCACCACGATGTTCTTCACTCCATGTTTAGAGAAGGTGACCATTTCACCAGGAATTAACCATCCCTCGCCCATTTTAACGCCAGTTGAAATCACTTCTTCAGCATTATGAGGTATCTCTTCAAAGTCCTCAAACGGATAAAATCTTGTTCCTTTTACCATGGCGTTAGCTTCTCTCGTGAGCTTTAGGGCCTTCCGATAAGCGAAGCGATAAAGCGCGATAGTTCCTTTGTTGCTGCCATAAAGACGATGATCGTTGATGGCATTATAAAGGCAATAAAGCAAGAATTCATTTAAAGATGGCTCCACTACTTCCGTTCCTTGTCTCACCAAAAAGTCTTTCAAGTGGTTATTCGCATAAGGCGAATATTTCACAAAGATTTCACCAACAATGGCAACACGTGGTTTTCGCTCTTTAGGCGGTTCTAAAGAACGGAAACGATTTAAGAAGAAACGATAATTCTTTTTCACTTGCAAAAAAGAAAGATGCCCAAGTTGCTTGTCTAAGTTCTTTAAGCAATCGTCTAATGCTTCTTGCGTCTTTTCATCTCCATAATAGGGCCGAGCTTGATTCACTAAGTTCATTAAGAAGTCGCCATAAAGAACGGCGGTATAAAGAGAGATGGCACGCTTTGCATTGATGGGCAAAGAATAGTCTTTCTCTAAACCAGAAAAATTAAGGGAAAGCACAGGAACCGTAGGAAATTCTTTTTCAAAAGCTTTGCGGTAAAGCGAGATGTAATTTGAGGCACGACATCCACCGCCAGTTTGTGTCATCAAAACACAAGTGTGGTGCAAATCATATTTGCCGCTTTTTAAAGCCTCAATAAATGCGCCACACGTGATTAAAGCAGGATAGCAGGCATCGTTATGAATAGAAGCCAAGCCTTCGTCTTTGGCTACGCGATCTAGCGGAGTCACCACAACAAGATTCATACCGTCTTTGGCTAACACACGAGACAAAATATCGATTTGAATCGGACACATATCCGGAATCAAAATGGTGTAGTGCTCTTTGGCCAAGCGACGGAAAAACTTCTTTCGTTCATTGCTCATGATGTTTCTCCTCGACAGCCGCCAATAAACTACGCAGCCGAATGCGGACGGCGCCTAAATTATTGATTTCATCAATCTTAATGCCAGTGTATAGCTTCCCTTGACTTTCCAAGATACGCCGCACCTCATCTGAAGTGATGGCATCAATGCCACAGCCGAAAGAAATCAATTGCACTAGCTCCATGTCTGCTTCTTTTGCAACTGCATTTGCTGCATCGTATAGCCGGGCGTGGAACGTCCATTGGTTTAAGACATGTGGGTGTGTTTTAGGATTGTTTTGATAACACAAGGAATCTTCGGTAATGACAGCAACTCCTAAAGAATCTAATAAGCGTTCAATCCCGTGACTTACTTCGGGATCTACGTGATATGGACGTCCTGCAAGAACGATAATGGTCTTCTTTTCTTGTCGGGCTTTATGTATGATTTTTTGTGCTTCTTTTTGTGTTTCATTTCGATAAGATTCGTAAGCAGAAATCGCAAAATCAAATGCATTTCTCACCTCTTTTTTTGAAACACCATAGGAAGAGAGGGTTTCACTTAACGTTTTTATCGCTTTTCTAGGACGCGATAAGTCAACGAAGGGATCAAGGAGAGGAATGGTTTTAAAACGCGCATCGTTCTTCTTTAAAAGCTCACCATAATAAGCGACGACAGGACAATTAAAATGATTGTCGCCTCGTTTCTCATTCACGTTGTAAGATTCCGAAGGGTAAAACACAAAAGTAGGATTTTGTTTTAACAAATAGTCGGCATGCCCATGCATTAGTTTGGCAGGATAACACGCGGTATCTGATGGAATGGTTTTTTGTCCAGACCGATACATGGCGCGAGTAGAAAAAGGAGAAATGATGGTATTCCATCCTAAATGCTTAAAGAAAGCATCCCAAAACGGCAACTGTTCCCACATAATAAGTCCCATGGGAAGACCGACTTTAATGGAGGAAACGGAAGAAGGAAGCAATTTCATTAACCGTTCCCGTTTCCATAAATATAAGTCCAATTCTCCTGAGGACGATTTCTTTCCTTCCGGTTTATCGCATTTGTTGCCAGACAAGAAAATATGACCATTAGGAAAACGTAAGAACGTCAAAGGGCAATGCGCGCCACAACCATGACATGTGGAATGCGTGGAAGAATAAGAAAAGCGTTCTAATTCATCGGCGGAAATTAAACCTTTTTCTCCTCCTTTCCGTTTGGCGGTCAAAGCGGCGCCAAAAGCGCCCATCAACCCGGCGATAGAAGGACGAATCACCGTTTTGCCAATTTCTTGTTCGAAAGAACGCAAGACGGCATTGTTTAAAAAAGTTCCTCCTTGGCAAACAATCTTATCGCCAAGTTCGCTTGCGGAATGAATCCGAATGACTTTATATAAGGCATTCTTCACCACCGAACGGCAAAGTCCTGCCGAAATGTCTTCGATGGATGAACCTTCTCGTTGCGCTTGCTTGACGGAACTATTCATAAAGACGGTGCAACGGCTGCCCAGTTCTACTGGATGTTTTGCAAAATAAGCCATTTTTGCAAAGGTTTCAACATCATAACCTAAGCTTTGGGCAAAGGTTTGTAAGAAAGAACCACAGCCAGAAGAGCAAGCTTCATTCAACATGATGGAATCAATCGCTCCCTGCTTCACATTGAAGCATTTAATGTCTTGTCCACCGATATCCAAAACAAAATTCACATCCGGCTCATAATATTTGGCGGCTTGAAAATGGGCGACCGTTTCGACCATACCATAATCGACATGCAACGCCGTGCGAATCAAATCTTCTCCATAACCCGTAACCGCAGAACCGACAATCTCGCATCCCGGATTTTTTTCGGCATAGATGATTTTCAATTGACTCACAATACGGTCAATGGGTAGTCCCAAATTCGATTCATAATGGGAATAAAGGATTTCATAATGTTCGCCAAGCAAAACAAGCTTGGTTGTTGTTGATCCGGCGTCGATGCCTAAATACGCCTTCCCTTGGTAAGTCTTTAAATCTCCATAGACGATATCAAAATCTTTGTGAGCTGCAAGAAAGTCTTGATAGTCCTTCTCGTCTTGAAATAATGGCTTGCCAGTCAGCACGACACCATTCATTTCCGTCTTGCTTAATTTTTCTTCCAATTTAGATAAAGAAAAGGAGAATGGAAGCGTAAGCGCAGATAATGCTGCACCTTTGGCCATAAAAGTATCCGCATCTTCGGGAAAGATTGCCGCTTTATCATCCAAGGATAATCGTTGTTGGAACGCTTTCCGTA
>CADAUN010000061.1 GCA_902791085.1 uncultured Erysipelotrichaceae bacterium
AATTTATTAAATTATATAATATTTGAATTTTAACAACATATTAATTATTAAAAATTACAATATTTTATTAAAAATAATGTCAGAATCTACTAATAATACAAGCCAAAAAAGCGATGAAAATAAGCCTTCCGAAAACGCTTCCTCGGAAGAGAACAAAAAATAGATTATTCCTTTGCGGAAACGTTTGACGATTCTTTGCCGTTTTTCGTTTTCTAAAAACAGCCAACGAACAGAAATTTTTATTCCGCCAAATCCAATTCAATCGGGCAATGATCAGAACCCGTGATGTCGGTTAGGATTTTGCTGTCCTTCACTTTGCTCATCAAGCGATTGGAGACGACAAAATAATCAATGCGCCAGCCAACGTTCTTCTCACGGGCATGAAAACGATAGCTCCACCAAGAATAGGTGACTTGTTTTGGGAACAAAGCGCGAAAAGAATCGGTGAATCCATGAGACAATAAAGTAGTAAACATCGACCTTTCTTGGTCTGTGAATCCGGCAGAAAAATGGTTGGTAGCGGGATTTTTGATGTCAATTTCTTCATGCGCCACATTTAAGTCGCCGGTATAAATCACTGGCTTTTTGGCGTCTAATTCCGTCAAGTATAGGAGCAAATCCGCCTCGTATTCGCTACGGAATGGCAAACGTTTTAATCCTTCGCCAGAATTTGGAACATAAGCTCCGACATAATAAAAAGTAGGAAATTCCAACGTAATCACACGACCTTCGTTGTCGTATTTGCCTTCCTTTAGCCCATAATGGACTGACAGAGGCTTGATTTTGCTAAATACGGCAATGCCGGAATAGCCCTTTCTTTCCTTAGAGGAGGTTCGAAAGGCTTCATATCCCGCCGGAGCGAAAGGAAAAGGGTCTTTGCCTTCCGTAAATTTCGTTTCCTCGATCAAAAAGACGTCGGCATCAAGTTGTTCAAAGGTCGCCGCAAATCCTTTTTGCAAAATGGCACGAATGCCGTTGACGTTGAACGAGATGAATTTCATGGGATTCCTCCTGTGCTTCTCCTATAGGAGAACGAAGCGCTTTTCGCTATAATCATTGTAGTATGTCTTTTGTCCCCTTGCACGTTTATAGCGGTTTCTCTTATTTAAAAAGCGCCTTGGCGGCGAAACTCTTGCCCGCCTATGCCAAAAAGTATGGTTATCACGCGATCGCCATTTGCGATGACGGGACGCTTTCTGGCTATGCTCCTTTTGCTCATAGCGCCTTAGACGAAGGGATCCGCCCCGTTTATGGCATGGATGTCCGTTTTGGGGAAGAAACCTATTCGCTTTTTGTTCAAAATGAAACGGGGTATCGCAATTTATTGGCCTTGACCTTGCTTTGCTCGGAACAAAAAGTCACCAAAGAAGAATTGGTTACCCATGCTGGTGGTTTAACTTTAATTTATTCTCCTGATCCACTCTATTTTTCTCGCCTTTCAGAAGCGGAAGAACGCGCATTTGCCGAAAATCTTTCGCGCGTCACTCGCGCTTATCCTTCTTGCTATTTGGCTATCCCCTATTATCCGAATAACGCTCCCTATCTCGCCCGTTTACGAAGTTTTGGTGCCCGTTATTCTTATCCTACCATCGCTTTTCCTTTCCTCCGTTACGAGAAAAAAGCCGATGCCATCGCCTTAGAGATTTTGCAAGCCATTCAAAAGCAAGAGACGTTGACGCAA
Source organism: uncultured Erysipelotrichaceae bacterium (assembly GCA_902791085.1). Lineage (GTDB taxonomy): Bacteria > Bacillota_I > Bacilli_A > RFN20 > CAG-826 > UBA4951. Next base: position 1,682 of record CADAUN010000061.1, read on the forward strand.
AAAGAAAAAAGCGGCAACGAATGTTTTTTGTCCCCTCAAGAATTGGCTGCTTTCTATTCGTTAGAAGAACTAAACCGCACAGGTGAAGTGGCCGATGCCACTGACTTCACCTTGCTTCAAAAGCGTGGTGGCCTATTGCATTATCCAAACGATTTAGGGCTTTCTAGCGAAGCGTTGCTTCGAAAGATGACATTAGAAGGATTGTCCAAACGCATTCCTAACCCTTCTTCCACTTACTTAGAACGGGTTGATTACGAACTTTCTGTCATTAACAAAATGGGTTATGCCGATTATTTCTTGATCGTCCAGGATTATGTGAATTGGGCAAAAACACACGGAGTATCTGTGGGCCCTGGAAGAGGATCTGGCGCTGGTTCTCTCGTTTCTTATTGTTTAGGAATCGTGGCCTTGGATCCCGTCCGTTATCATTTGATTTTTGAACGATTTTTAAACCCAGAACGCCGTTCCATGCCAGATATCGACGTCGATTTTGCTGACGTTTCTCGCGACCGCGTTGTTCGTTATTTGCAAGACAAATATGGTACAGAACGTGTGGGACACGTCTTAACCACGCAAAATATCTTGGCGAAACAAGCGTTACGTGACGTAGGGCGCGTCTACGATTATGACGATGCCAAAGAAGTTTCCCCTTTGATTGCCACTTTGATGTATCCGATGCATTCTTTGCGTTTTAATTATCGCAATTCTCCGAAATTCAAAGAAAAAGTCGATGCGGATCGTTATTACCTGACTTTGGTTGGCTTAGCAGCCAAAATCGAAGGATTGCCGCGCCAAGCCGGCCTTCACGCCGCTGGCATCGTGTTAAACGATACCCCACTTCCCACCGCCATTCCCACTTCCGTTAACCCAGAAGTAGGTTATGTCGCTTGCCTCGAAAAAGATTATCTTGAAGAGCAAGGCTTCTTAAAAATGGATTTGCTCGGATTAAGAAATCTTACCATCATCGATGAATGCCTTTCTTTAATCGCCAAAAACAAAGGAATCGTCTTAGAAGCGGAGAAAATCCCCTATGATGACGACGATTCCATTTCTCTAATCCGCCAAGGAAAAGTCATGGGCCTTTTCCAATTGGAAAGCGGAGGGATGAAGAAAGCGATACAAACGGTTCAGCCGACTTCCTTTGAAGACGTTGCCGCTTTATTGGCTTTATTCCGCCCTGGCCCAATGGAATCCATCCCTTCTTTTGCCAGACGAAAACAGGGGCTAGAGAAAATCGAATATCTCTCTCCCGAATTAAAGCCAATTTTGCAAGATACTTATGGCATTATCGTCTATCAGGAGCAAATCATGCAAATTGTGCGGGCAATGGCCGGATTTAGTTTTGGGCAAGCCGATTTGTTCCGCCGTGCCATTTCGAAAAAGAAAGTCACCCAATTGGAGGAACTGAAATCTTCGTTTTTAGAAGGATGTCAAAAGAATGGCAAAGATCCTAAAGTCGCGGAAAAGGTCTACGATTTGATTTATCGTTTTGCCAATTATGGCTTCAATAAATCCCATGCTTATTCCTATGCCGTCATCACTTGTCAGATGGCTTATTTGAAAAAGCATTATCCCGCTGAATTTTATTGCGCGATCTTGGATTTTCTTTCTCCTTCGGACCCAAAATTCGCCAGCACTTTGCAAGAATTAAAGGAACAACACATCCGTCTCACCGTTCCGGATATCAATCGTAGCGGATTATCCTTTCAAGTCGAAGGACAATCCATTCGTTTCCCGTTGTCTCCGATTAAAGATCTGCAAGCCAAGTTAGCGAGTGCGATCGTCGATGAACGGAATGTTCATGGCCCTTATTTGGATTTCTTTGATTTTGCTTCTCGCTTGAAATCTTCTGGATTAAATTTGCGGATTTTAGTGCGTCTTATCGATAGCGGCGCTTTCGATTCTCTTTGCGCTTCGCGTCAAAGTTTGCGTGCCTCCGCTGCTAGCGCCATGCAATATGCCGATTTGACGGGCGAAGAAGAAAACGGCCAACAATTATTGACTGACATTGGCATCGCCAAACCCATTTTAGAGCATGAGCCTGACGACTTACGGGAAAACTTAGAAGCGGAATATAATGCTTTAGGGATGATGGTATCCGGCTCTCCTTTGTCGCTCTATCAAGAACAAATTCGGAAATTGCCCCATTACGTTCCGTTGCACGAATTAGGTGATGCCCCTTATTCCACCTCTACTGTCGGAGTGTTACGCGGGGCCAGGGCCATCACAACCAAAAGCGGGAAGAAAATGGCATTCTTAGAGCTCTATGACGAAATCGGGGTCAAAGAATTCACGATGTTCCCGAATGTTTATGAAAATAGTTATGCCTTGCTTTCAAGCGGGAGTGTGCTCGCGATTACTTGTCATAAAGACAATCGAAAAGGAGAAACCTATATCATCGATTCTATGAAGGCATTAGGAGAAAATGAATCATGAAAAAATTAGTGGTAGTCGACGGGAATAGTTTGCTATTCCGTGCTTATTATGCGACGAGTTATTCGGGAGCGATAATGACAACCAAAGACGGCACGCCCACCAATGCCATCTTCGCCTTTGCCAACATGTTAACCAAATTGTTGTCTTCTTTTCATGAAGAAGAATCGATTTTCATTGGCTTTGATGCGGATTCTCATACCTTTCGAAAAGAAGAATATGTCGAATATAAAGCCAACCGGAAACCTTGCCCTGAAGAATTGAAACGACAATTTCCGATTTCGCGCGAACTTTGCCATGCTTTAAATATCCTGTGCTACGAAGAACACGGGGTCGAAGCCGATGATCTTTGCGGCACTGTGGCAAAAAATGCTTCTAAAGCGGGATATGAGGTCATGATTTACACTTCTGACCGCGATTATTTGCAACTGATTGACTCCCATATTTCAGTCTCCCTCTTAAAAACCGGCTTATCCAATATGGACGTGATTAACGAAGCGAATATGGTCGAGAAATTTGGCTTCACCCCGAAGCAAATCATTGACTATAAAGGCTTAAGAGGCGATGACTCCGACAATTTGCCAGGAATCCCAGGAGTAGGCGACAAAACGGCCGTTAAGCTGATTCACGAATATGGAAGCTTAGACGCCATCTTTGCGGCTGCCCCATCGCAAAAAGGCAAAATTTGGGAAAGTATCCGCCAAAACGAAGCGCAAGGACGGGCTTGTTATCATTTGGCCACCATTTTGACCGACGTGAAATTGCCTTTCACCTTGTCAGACTTGGTTTATAAAGGCTATTCCTTCGAAGCGGTGTCACGTTTTGCCAATCATTACGAATTGCATCAATTGCTTTCGCGTTTGCCTACGCGATTAAAACAAGGTTCAGACGTGAGTAACGGACCACAAAAACAATTGGTCAAAACAATGCCTTTAGAAACATTGTTAGGCCCTGTCGGACTGGCTTTAGACATCGATTTTTCTGCTTATCACGAAGAAACGCCTAATGGGATCGCCTTAGCCAATCAAGACCATGCCTATTACGAGACCTGGGAAGATTTTTTGTTAGACAAATCGTTCCACGCTTGGTTAGCGGATGCCAGTAAAGAAAAAGAAGTATATGACGGCAAAGCCACGCTTTATGTCTTACGAAAAAATGACATTGCGTTAGCGGGCCTTCATAACGATATCTTGTTAATGGCCTATCTTTTGGATAGTTCCGTCACCGATGATCCAGCATTGGTCTTCACCTCGCTAGGCGTAGATGTTATCGATCCTCAGGAAGAATTGGGTGGGCTTTTAGTGCAAGGAAAGCCGCAGCAAACCATGTTGATGGCTTATTATGCTTTGCATTTGATTGCCAAAACCGAGACGAACCTAAAAACCGTTGATGCCTACCGCCTTTATCGCGAAGTGGAATTCCCTTTGATGTTTGTCTTATCCAAAATGGAAGAAGAAGGTTTCCCTCTTCATCCTGAAGTATTAGAAAAATTTGGCAAGGATTTTGAGCAAAAACGGAATGCCGCTCAAGCCGATGTTTATCGCGACGCCAAACATCCTTTCAACTTGAATTCTCCAAAACAAATTGCCACGGTCCTTTATACCGAAATGGGGATTCCAGACACGAAACATGGTTCCACTTCTAGCGATGTCTTAGAAGAAATGCGGGGACGCTATCCCGTCGTGGATTCCCTATTGACCTATCGCAAATACGCAAAATTGATGAGCACCTATGTCGAAGGGCTTTTGCCTTGCATCAAAGAAGACGGAAAAATTCATTCTTATTTCAACCAAGCGCAAACTTCTACCGGACGTCTATCTTCTTCCTCACCCAATTTGCAAAATATCAGCGTTCGCGACGAGGAAGGACGACAAATCCGCAAGGCGTTTTATTATGACGATCCTTCGGTGGTTTTGTTGTCTTTGGATTATCACCAAATCGAATTACGGCTTTTGGCTGCCTTGTCTCATTGCCAAAATTATATTGATGTCTTTAATGAAGGACGCGATGTCCATACCGAAACGGCCAAACGAATTTTCCATACCGATGAGGTTACCCCAGAATTAAGGCGCATAACCAAAGCGGTGAATTTCGCGATTATTTATGGAACTTCTGTCTTTGGCTTAGCACAACAAATCGGTGGCAGTCGCGCCGAAGCGCAAGACATCATCCGCACTTTTTATCTCACTTACCCTGAAGTAGGAGCCTATCTCAATTCGTTATTGCAAGAAGTCAATCAAAAAGGATATGTCACCACCATGTTTGGGCGGAGACGATATTTCCGTGACCTCCATAGTGCGAATTACCAGCAAAAAGCCGCTGCTGAACGTGCTGCATTAAATGCCCCGGTGCAAGGATCGGCTGCTGACTTAATCAAACTAGCGATGGTCAAAGTAGACGATTTCTTAACCAAAGAAGGATTGCAAACCAAAATGGTTTTGCAAATCCATGACGAATTGATTTTCCGCGTCCCTGAAGGCGAATTAGACTATGTGAAGGGTAAAATTAGTGACATCATGACCCATGCCGTAGAACTTCCTGTCGCCTTAACTGTTGAAGAGGGCATCGGCCACACTTGGTTTGACGCAAAGGATTGATTTATGCCTGAACTCCCCGAAGTTGAAACCATCGCACGTATCTTAAATACTTTTTTGCCGGGCAAAACCATTCAACAAGTACGGATTATCCGGGCGAAAAATATCGAAAACGATCCGCATTTCTTTTCTTCTACCTTAAGAGGCAAAACCTTTCTTCGGGTTTCGCGCCGTGGCAAATATTTGCTCTTCCATCTTTCTGATGATTGGGTGATTTTGTCGCATCTAAGGATGGAAGGAAAATATTTCGAAGGAAAAGCGGGACAGGCGCCTAATCCTTATGACATTGTCTTTTATGATTTTGTCGATGGAACTTCTTTGCGTTATGAAGATGTTAGAAAATTCGGTCGGCTACGGCTTAGTCGCGAAGAAGACGTTTTGCTTGTTCCCCCGCTTTCTGATCTAGGTCCGGAGCCAAGCGAAGCGACGCCATCCTCTTTTTTGGCCGCTTTGCATCGTCATCCTTCTTCTCCCATCAAAAGTGTCTTGATGGATCAAAAAGTGATTGCGGGCATTGGCAATATCTATGCGGACGAAATTCTTTTTGCCGCTCGTCTTTCTCCCAAAGAATTAGCAAAGGACATCACGCTTAAAAATGCCACAGATATTCTTCAAGCAGCAAATATGATTTTAAAGAAAGCCATTTTGGAAGGCGGCTCCACCATTCGTTCCTACCATCCGAAGCAAGGAATGTCAGGGAAAATGCAAAATCATTTAGAAGTCTATGGCAAAGGCAATACGCCTTGTCCGCGTTGCGGTGCTCCTTTGCGTTCGATACGCCTAGGCGAAAGAAGTTCCGTTTATTGCCCTTATTGCCAGCACGAAGAAGGAAAACCCTTTATTCTTGGCATCACGGGGCCAATCGCTTCGGGAAAATCTGCCGTTTCTTCTTATTTGGCGCAAAAAGGTTATCAGATTCTCGATGCTGACCGTTTTAGCCACGAGGCATATCTAGACCCGGCGATTCGAAAAAAGATAGCCCGTTCTTTTGGATCCGATCTCTTAACGCCTAACGGAATCAATCGCGCGAAGATGTTGTCGCTCATTTCTTCGAATCCCAAAAA
>CADAUN010000062.1 GCA_902791085.1 uncultured Erysipelotrichaceae bacterium
TGATCGCTTGGTGATTACCGCATCAGGAGGCGCATTCCGAAAGAAGAGCCGTTCGGAATTACTGCATGTCACTCCAGAAGAGGCGTTACATCATCCCACTTGGTCCATGGGCAAGAAGATTACCATCGATTCTGCGACGATGTTTAACAAAGGATTTGAAGTCATCGAAGCACATTATTTATTTCATTGGCCTGTCGATCGAATTGAAATCTTGATGCACGACGAATCTTATGTTCACTCTTTAATAAAAATGAAAGACGGCAGTTATTATGCCGATATTGCAAAACCGGATATGCACGGGCCAATCGCTTATGCTTTGTACGAAGGCAAAGCTCCTTTTAGCGTGTATCACGAAGAAAAACTTTCTGACTTTGGACCCTATACTTTTCATAAATTCCGCCCAGAACGTTATCCTGCCGTTGGCATTGCCTTACGCGCTTTAGCAGCAGGAGGGGTGATGCCTGCCTATTTAAATGGTGCGAACGAAGCTGCTGTTTCTTTGTTCTTAAATCATCGAATTCCTTTCTTGGCCATTGAAAAAGCCGTCAGTGGCGCTTTGTCTTCTTTGCCTAACGTTTCCCATCCAACGTTACGGGATATTCAAAGTGCTGATTTCTATGCCCGACTTTGGGTGGAACGCCATTACGGAGGAGAGCATTGATGCATATCTTCATCACGATTTTGATTTTGATTTTAATGCTTGGCATTCTGATTGGATGCCATGAATTAGGCCACTTAGCGGTAGCTAAGGCCTACAACGTCTATTGTTTAGAATATTCGATTGGTTTTGGCCCCAAGATTTTTTCTCATACGCGGAAAGGCGGCGAGACGGCTTTTAGCCTTCGTGCATTGCCGCTTGGCGGCTATGTTTCTATGTATACGAAAGATACAGAGCTCCCCCTAGGCAAAGCCATTCCGCAAGAACGTTGTTTTGAAGGCATTTCGTATCCCAAAAGGGCGGCTGTGATGGTGGCAGGCATCGTGGTGAATCTCTTCTTAGCTTTTCTTTTTACCATGATTTATGCGACTTGCTTTCCTTCTTATTACACCGCTTCTTATTTCGATACGGGTTTAACCTCTGAAGCGACTTTTGTTTCTTCGCAAGAGACCAACGTAGAAACGGCGGCAGCATTATCTTTTTGGATTGGTGGCCGCATGGGCGAAAAAGCGATTGATTCGGATCACACCAGACTTTATGTGCCTTTTGTTGCCAAAGATTCGCAAGGGAATGAAATTGGTTATGTCGTCGATGACGGGGCCTTTATCAATGGTTCTCCTTATTGCGCCGTTTTTCAGTTCACTACGATTGTAGGAAACAATCCTTTGGCCTCGCAACTAACGTTCTACGCTCCCGACTATGGAACTTTTGCTAACGCATATCAACAAGCGTTAGGAGTGGACGCTTTCCCCGATACGGAGAAGCCATATACTTTGCAAAAAGGAGATGTCGTTGAGCTCCATTTGACGTTATTGCCCGCCGATGGATATGGCAAAGAGCCAAGCCGCGAACAATTTCAATCTTCGGTGGGAGATTCTTCCCTTGTGCGTTACACCTATAGCGAAAATGATCAAGGTAATTTGGCTTTGATTTCCTCTGATGACATCTCGATTTTGACCTACACTTATTGGGCCCCTTTTGGAGAACGATTAAAACAGGGTTGCCAATATTTCACGAATTTCTTTGTCTCGATTGGGATGGGACTAAAATCCATTTTTACCTTTAACTTCTCAAACGTTGGTTCCGTTGTCGCGATGGGGAGCGTTTTGGCGACCACCTCTACGGAAATTGGATGGGGAAGAACTTTCTTCTTGTATGGCGGATTTATTTCTTTAAATTTAGCCATCTTAAATCTTTTCCCCTTTCCGGGCTTAGACGGATGGCAATTGTTAGTCACCCTCATCGAGGGCGCATTCCATAAGAAAATTAAAGAACGGACAAAAAATATCGTCTCCAATATCGGAATTGTTTTATTATTGGTCTTTGGTGTCTTTATTATTATCAAAGACATAGTGGGGTTAATCATTCGCTAATATGAGAGAAAAAATGTTGCGGTTTTTAAAATCGATCGGTTTGGAAGCCGAAAGTTTAGATACCTTAAGCGATTTGGATTTTGAATTGGTGGGGCGTGATCCTTATAATCCCCATCTTATTCACATGACCATTCGCAAAGAAAATCCCTGGGACTTTTCCGCTTTAGAAACATTTTTAGAAGGCCTGTCTCATATTCCTTATCCTTATGATTTGCGATTTTCCTATGAAAACCCTTGTCAATTTGAAGATTTAGATGCTTTGTTTCATGACTGGTATTTTGCTACCTATCACGTTCCTTCTGCCTATTCGCTAGAACAAAAAGAAGAATCCGTCGTTGCTCTTTGCCCTACGAAAGAAGAAGCAAAGGCATCCTTAGCGACCGTTCAAGAAGCCTTCCGTTCCTTTGTGGATTTTCTTTCTTATCCTTACCAAATGGTCACGGGAGAAATGAAAGCCATGGAAGACGTTTCTACGAAAGGCGAAACTCCTTTGGAACCACGCGAGGAAGAAGATTCGACAGAAGAGGAATGTGAAAGCGAAGAAGCACCTTCTTCCGATTCTTCTTTTGCGCCTTCTGAAGAAGAAAGTGACGAATATACAAAGCAACGACAAGAAGCGGAAGCGATCTATCTCCAAAGTCTACAAGACGAGAAAAACGCGAAAACTCAACGTTTAATCTATGAAAAAGGCGATTACGTGAAGTTAAAGGATTTGAACGAAGTCTATACGACTCACGAAAATCATGTCGATGTGGAAGGCGACCTTTATGGGATTGACGACAAGACCAACCCTCCACGGAAAAATCGCCGTGGCAAATTCATGCTGGTGTGTGGCATTGGCGATATGGAACAAAAAAATGCCGTTCGCATCCGTTTATTAGAGTCGCCGAATGGATTAAAAGGGGATTTAATCGCTGGATTGACTGAAAAAGCAAATGGTAGACGGGTCCGGGTACGCGGCGTTATCGAATCTGACATCCATACGGGGCAAAAACAAATTTTTGTTCATTATTTTGATGACGTTCCTCCGAAACCTCTTCGGGATGATCCTGAACCGAACAAACGGGTGGAATTGCATTTGCATACCAAAATGTCTGCCATGGATGGGCTTGGCGACGCTCAACGATACATCGATTTAGCCATTCATATGGGAATGAAAGCCATGGCCATCACCGATCACGGCGTCATCCAGTCTTTCCCGATTGCGGAAACCTATTTGAGTGGGCTCAAGAAAAAGAAACCGGATTTGGATTTCAAAATCCTTTATGGAATTGAATTCTATGCGTTCCATAAACCGCAGATGATCTATAATGCCCCAAAGTTGCCACAAGACTTAAGAAAAGCCCGTTATTGTGTATTGGATTTCGAAACCACTGGCCTTTCCCAAACTTATGATCGCCCAACGGAATTCGGCGCCGTGATTGTCGAACACGGCATGGTCCGTAATACTTTTGACACCTTTATCAATGCGGGTATCCCAATTCCCGAAGCGATCCAGAAAAAGACTCACATCACCAACGAGATGATTGCCTCGGCGCCAAAAGAAAAAGAGGCGCTAGAAAAAATCATGGCGTTTATTGGCGACGAGAACACCATTCTTGTGGCCCATAACGCGACCTTTGATATTGGCTTCTTAAATATGATGCGGGAACGACAAGGCTTGCCACCGATTCAAAACCCTTATATCGATACCTTAGCGATTTCTCACTGGCTACGTCCCGACGCAAGGCGTCATAACCTTGGTGCCTTATCCAAGGATTTGCAATTGGATACCTATGATGACGAAAAAGCGCACCGCGCTGATTTTGACGCTGGCGCATTGAATGCCGTTTGGCAAGTTTTAATCAATGTGATTGCCAAAAAAGTGGAAAAAAGCAATCCGTCCACGGAGGATTTATTGCATCCTGCCTTTACGGACAACGGAATGTATCGTTCTTTGAAGTGCTCGCATTTGGTGGCGATCGCCAAAGATCAAGCGGGTTTAAAGGATTTATATAAATTGATTTCAAAATCCGAGACTGCCTATATGGCGGTGGGCTCTACTCCGCGCATCGATTACGATGACCTTGCTATGATGCGCGAGCATTTGATTTTGGGTTCTGCCTGTCAAAATGGGGAAGTCTTTATTGCTGCCATTGAAAAGCGTCCGGAAGACTTAGAAAAAGCCATCTCTTTTGTGGACTACGTTGAATTGCAACCGCGAGAACAATATCGCTTCTTTGTGGAAACGGGAGAATATTCCGAAGAGAAATTGAATTTGGCCTTGCATGCGATTCTGGATACGGCTGCTAAACTCCATAAACCGGTATGTGCGACAGGCGATTGCCATTACGTCAATCCAGTGGATAAAATTACCCGCGACGTTTATATTTTTCAAAAAGCAATCGGTGGCGGTTTCCATCCTTTGATGACGCCAGGGCGCCGTGCTTTAGAAGAAGCGGGGCACCACATCGAAAATCCCGATCAACATTTTTATTCCACCAAAGAAATGTTAGATAGTTTCCGTCAATGGCTGCCAGAAGAAAAATGCCAAGAAATCGTGATTCAAAATACGAATTGGGTGGCGGATCAAGTCAGAGGCGATATCAAAATCTTAAAAGACCATCTCTATACGCCAGACGCGAATTTGCCTGGATCAGCGGAGCATTTAAAAGAAATTTGTTATCACAATTTGGAAGAACAATACGGCCCTCATCCTGATCCCGAAGTGAAAGCGCGATTAGATCGCGAACTAGAAGGTATTATTGGGCATGGTTATTCCGTGACTTATTATATTGCTCATTTGCTGATCAAATGGGCCAACAGCCACGGTTTCTTCGTAGGTTCAAGAGGTTCGGTTGGTTCTTCTTTTGCCGCTCATATGGCTGGCATTACAGAAGTGAATGCGTTAAATCCGCATTATCTATGCCCCAAATGCAAGCACTTCGAATGGGCCGATCCTAGAAAATATCGTTCCGGTTTTGACTTACCTCACAAGCAATGTCCCGAATGTGGTACCGATATGTTACGAAATGGGCAATCGATACCTTTTGAAACTTTCTTGGGCTTTAAAGCCGACAAAGTTCCAGATATCGACCTCAATTTCCCACAAGACCATCTAGACGAAGCGCACGACGAAACAAGACGCATGCTTTCGACACCCGAAGAGAACAAACTTTATGCCGAAGGAAAACCAGTGACTTCTCCTCACGTCATTCGCGCTGGCACCATTACCACCGCCGAAACGAAGAACGCTTTCGGCTACGTCAAAGGCTATTATGAACGAGTGTTGCACGAGCCTGTTGACAATGAGAACAACGCCTATGTTGCTTATTTGGCAGAACGTTGTGTAGGAGTGAAACGTTCCACAGGACAACATCCTGGTGGCATTGTTGTCATTCCGGCAGATATGGATATCTTTGACTTCGCTCCTTATCAATATCCGTCAGACGATCCTTCGAAAGGATGGCTTACCACCCATTACGAATTTGCTTCCATGCATGACTCCGTTTTAAAGCTAGATGAATTGGGCCACGTTGACCCGATGGCTTTGCGGATGATGCATGAAGCGACCGGAGTTGATTTCCGTACGATTCCGATGGACGACAAAGAAGTGATGGGATTATTCCTTGATGTGACGCCGCTTCATATGAAATCCAATCCGCTTGGATTTAAAACCGGTGCCGTCGGCTTGCCGGAATTCGGCACCCCTTTCGGGCAAGGTCTTTTGGAAGAAGCAAAGCCCATAACATTCAATGATTTGTTAATCATTTCAGGCTTGTCTCACGGAACAAACGTTTGGAACGACAACGCTCAGCTTTTAATTCGCCAGGGCAAAATTTTAGACCAAGTGATTGGATGCCGTGACGATATTATGAATTATTTGATTTTGCAGGGACTCGATCACTCCGAAGCGTTCCATATCATGGAAGACGTCCGTAAAGCGAGAGGGCTAAAGCCTGAATACGAAAAAGACATGCGTGAACATGATGTCCCGGATTGGTACATTCAATCTTGCCACAAGATTAAATATTTGTTCCCACGAGCACACGCGACCGCATACGTTATGGCTGGCTGGCGCGTTGCTTGGTATAAGGTCCATAAGCCTTTGGCATTCTATTCGGTCTATTTCTCTACCCGTTGTGACAAATTTGACATCAAAAAGATGACTTTGCCAGAAGATCAGCTTCTTCGTGTCATTCATGAGATGCAAGAAGCGCAGGCAAATAAGACACTAAGCGACACCGACGCGGAAGTATTGAAGGGATTGATGGTGGCCATCGAATGTGTGGACCGCGGTTATCAAATTGAAAATGTCGATTTACGGAAATCCGATGCGAAGTTCTGGACGATTGATGCGGCAAATAACGCGATTGTTCCTCCTTTTTCTGTCATTCCTAATTTCGGTTCAGCCACGGCAGAAGGTATCGTTGCCGCCAGAGCTCATGGCGGTCCATTCTTATCCAAGGAAGATTTAATTGAACGGGTGCGGCAAGAGCCTCTTCCTAACGATCCCACACATTTCTATTCTTTAGGGAGTTCCGCTTTGGCTGCATTGGACGATGTTGGGGCTACTAAAGGTCTTGATGAAACGAACCAAATGTCCCTCTTTGATTTTTCTTTCTAAAGTGGCATAATAACGTGCGCTTGGGTACATTCCCTGGCGCCTCGGGACGTAGCACAGCTTGGTAGTGCGTCTGGTTCGGGACCAGAAGGTCGTGGGTTCGAATCCCATCGTTCCGACCATTCTTAATGAACAGCATAAATGCCCACCCAAAATGGGCATTTTTGTTACTTAGAAGCGCCAAATTCTAATCCGATTCCATCCGAATTCGTTCGAACGGGATAAAATTTACGCTTACTCTTAGAAGCTATAAATTCATATATTTAAAGCAAAAGTGCAAATTCGAAAGTTCGAATTCATCGTCGAATTAATGTGTTTTGCGAAGTTCGATTTCCAATTTTTTCTTGCACCACCTAACAATGTCTCCCCAGCGGAGGTGTATGGTGTTCAAACTAAAAAGCAAAGAAACCTTAATAGGCCAAGCGGTAGGCATCGTCTTAAACGCTGTTCGTTCGGTTTTCCAAACCTACGTCGAATCGCTCAAGAATAGTGGCAACTTCAATAGCGAAGCCCAAAAGATAGCCTTCAATCTAGCAAAGAGCCTAGTATTGAAGCAGCTGAGCGAGGAGGAAGAGGAGGCGATGGGATTCGAAGGGTGACCGAGGGAAGGCTATGCGGCTTACGGATTACACAAACTTCTTGCAACTCTCTAAATGCATTCAATAATTGGTTAGCAACTGCCGAAAATGGGAATACATTGGTGGGCTGAGTGATGATGAGAAAGATGCCGTTAAGAAAATTAGATATGGGACTTGTGCTTACAATAGGTCTATGATTTCAATGCTAATAAAATATTTGTAAGAGACTAATAATTATGAAACAATATTTGTGTCAAGAGAATTACGGCAATTATTTCTCACAGGTAGTAAATGTATGCCGATTAAATAATGCTCTTGATTACTTATTAAGACCTCACAGGTAGTGTCTTGATTAGAAGCCGTTTTACGGCTTTTTATTTTTTATGGAGGTGTTGCATGTCGTTTTTAATGGATTTTACTGAATTGCCACAAAGCAATCTTTTATATGGTGGCAACGCC
>CADAUN010000063.1 GCA_902791085.1 uncultured Erysipelotrichaceae bacterium
AAGCGTCACTATAATAACTGCTGTGCCAAAACGCACGAGGCCATATTTATGATGTTTTTATCTTCTATCTTCGTCCCGACAGATTCAAATCCGCAAGTTTACAAAATCTTGCTTCCTTTGGCGATGCTACTCATTTTAGCCAAGGTATTCTCTTTGTTATTAGGAAAAATCAATGTTCCCCAAGTTATCGGTTATCTCTTGGCGGGGCTCGTTGTTGGCTTAATCTACTTGATTCCTGGCCAAATGATTCTCACCGTTCAAACCGATGAAGGCATTTCTTTCTTTGCCAAAATCGGGGTCATTTTGATTATGTTCTCGGCCGGGGTAGAAACGGATATTAAGAAAGTAAGATCAGTTGGTTTGCCTTCTTTTATTGTCGCTTTGGTCGGTGTCATTACCCCAATGTTATTGGCTTTTGGCTTAGCTCGTGTTTATGACATCTGCACCAACAATTCATTAGATTTGCATATTCCTGGCGTTAGCATCTATTACACCGAACTTTATTATGGTGTCATTTTAACCGCCACTTCTGTTTCCATTACGGTCGCCGTCTTAAAAGAAGTCGGCCAATTGACTTCCAAAGTGGGAACCGTATTGACTTCGGCATCCATTATCGATGATGTTTTAGGCATTATTGTCCTTTCTTTAACCATCTCGCTTTCTGGTGTCAAAAATGCTGGAAACACCAATGCTGGTTTCACCGATCTCGCCTCTTTAGTACTTGGCTCCATGGGCGAAGTGGGCAAAAACCCTGCCATGAACATCTTCATCATCATTTTGTTTATGGTGATTTTCTTTGCCATTACCATCTTTGCCGGCCGTTATATTCGTATGCTATTTAACTGGCTGGGCAGCAAATACCCGCACCATATCCGTATTGTCATTCTCTCCCTCGGCTTTTGCTTCTTATGGGCTTATTTGGCCGAGCTCTTTAACATTGCCGATATCACCGGCGCCTATTTGATGGGTCTGGTGCTTTCTAGCACCGTCAGCCACGGCTATATCGACCATCGAGCAGAAACCACCTCAAATTATCTCTTCGGCCCCATTTTCTTCGGCAGCATTGCCATGGGCCTCTATACGAGCTTTGATGCGCAACAATTCGTGCAATTCCTCGCGTTTGGTTTGCTTTGGATTGTGGTTGGACTTCTTGGCAAAATCATTGGCTGCGGTGGCGCTGGTCTCGCGTTCCGTTTCCCCTTCAAAGATTCGTTACGCATTGGTTTTGGCATGATGGCCAGAGCCGAAGTTGTTATTGTCTGTGCTCAAAAAGGCGTTGAGGCAGGTCTTGTTTCGCCTAACATCATGCCGTTTTGTCTCTTATTGATTTTGGTTTCCAGTTTTGTGACCCCGATTTGCTTAAAAGCGTTATACAAAAACGAACCAAGGGTTGATGGAGTAGCAAAGCGAACGCCAGAAATCGTAAAAGAAGCGAACAATATTGCAAACGCTGAAAAAAGCGAAGGCGTAAATGTTGAAAAATAAGCGATGACTCTTGAGAGATCCGAAAGAAAGGGTCTCTTTTTTGCCACAAAGAAAAGCCTCCGTTCCTGAAAGAAACAGAGGCAAATCGTCATCAAAAGACCTTATTTGGTAACAGATTCAGGATGATTCTTGCTTAATGGATCTTTGGCAAGAATGGCATCCCATTTCTCAAAATCTTCTTTTGAAGGGGTAAAGACATAAGGAATATTGCGACCGATTTCATTATAGTCAAAGCCATTGCCGACCAAATATTTGTTTTCCTTGATCACTTTGCCAACAAAATCCAATTTCACTTCGACTTGACGGCGAGCTGGTTTGTCTACAAATACAGCAACTTTGACATCTTTCGGTTTTTTGCTCCAAAGATATTGTTTGAGGTATTGCATCGAAATGCCCGTATCCACAACGTCTTCCACGATGACAATGGTTCTTCCTTCTGGGTCAAAACTCATATCTTTCAATAAGTTCACTTTGCCCGTTGTCGAAGTTCCTTCATAAGAAGAAATGTGAATATAGTCGACAATGACGGGTAATTCGACATATTTCATCATTCCAATAAGGAAAGTCATCGCGCCTTTCATGACACAAAGAAGAATCGGCCGTTTGGTTTCGTTCTTCAAGGCTTCCGTGATTTCTTTCCCCACTTTTTGGTAACAAGCTTCAATTTCTTCGGACGTCATCACGATTTCATGCATGGATTAACCCTCTTTTTTTTAAAAACACTTAGTTATTCTAACTTACTTCCTTTTCCTAAGAAATACCACCCTAAATTGCGTTTTCTTGTCCTGAAAACGTTTTCAAAACATTTGTCCTTCCTTTTTTGCTTCCTTACCACGATAATAAATGCGTCGAAAAGACATTGTTCGTATAATTGCCGGATTGGCGGCGAGTCTCTACGTTGGACCAGAATCCAACACTATGGGCAATGGAAAAAATCGTTTTTGCTTTTTCCATTTCCGCCTTCTCGTCCCAATTCTCAAACAAGGATTACGGGCAAAAAAGGAGAAAAAATGAAAAAGCATCTCAACTTCGTCGTCCTCGTCTTGGCCGCCGCTACTTTAGCTGGCTGCAATGGAACTAACACTAGTTCTAACACCGGATCGGCTAAACTCAAAGCCGGTTTAATCACTTTGCACGACGAAAATTCGACCTACGACAAGAACTTCATCGACGCATTCAAAGCCGCTTGCGCAAAGAAAGGCGTTGAACCCGTCATTCAATCTAACGTTCCTGAATCTAACGAATGCTATACACAAGCTGCTGATATGGCCGATAATGGCTGCGCTTTTGTGTTTGCTGATTCCTTCGGACATGAAGATCATATCGTCCGTGCCGCCAGAGAATTCCCGAATGTTCAATTCTCTCACGCCTCTGGACAACAAGCTCACGTATTAAAATTGGCGAACTTCCATAACGCTTTCGCTTCTATTTATGAAGGCCGTTATCTCGCTGGCGTTGCTGCTGGTTTGAAATTACAAGCCATGATTGAAGCCAAACCTGAAACTTCAACAAACATTGGTTACATCGGTGCCTACCCTTATGCCGAAGTCATTTCTGGCTATACCTCTTATTACCTCGGTGTCCGTTCGGTCGTTAAGGAAGCCACAATGACCGTTACCTTCACCAATTCTTGGTATGACGAAACCGCAGAAAAGACTTCTGCTGAAAATTTGATTAAAAACTACCATTGCTCCATCGTTTCCCAACACGCTGACTCTTGGGGCGCTCCGACTGCTTGCGAAAACGCTAAAGTTCCTAACGTGACCTATAATGGTTCCACCGAATCGAAATGCCCCGATACTTATCTCATTTCTTCTCGTATCAATTGGGAACCTTATTTCGAACACTGCTTCGATCAATTGGCTAACAAAGGCACCATCGAAACCGATTATACCGGTGAACTCGGCACCACTCTTTATGATGGGTCTGTCGCCCTCACCGCTCCGGGTAAAGTTGCCGCTGTCGCAAACACCGAAGAAAAATTAAACGAAGCCGCGGCGAAACTCCGCGCTGGAACACTTCATGTCTTCGACACTTCTTCCTTCACGGTGAGTGGCGCCAATGTCACTAGCAACGTCACGGTTGATGCTGAAGGCCATGTCACTTCTTACAAGGCCGACGTCGATCCAGATGCTGCTTATACTGCTGATACCGAAGTGGTTGAAAAAGATAGCAATGGCAAATCTTACATTGCCGAAAGCGCAAAACGCTCTGCTCCTTATTTCCAACTCAACATCGATGGCATCACGCGCATCTGAGCGTCCATCATAAGTTCTTTAACGGAACGTTTGCCCAGGGGGAATTTCTTCCCCTTGGGCTTTGTCTTTTTTGAGGAAAAACCATGACAGAAACGCATCTCCCATATCTTGATTTGGAACATATCTCCAAATCTTTTGGCCCCGTCCATGCCAATCAAGACATTAGTTTAAAAGTCTATCCGGGCGAGATTTTGGCGTTGCTTGGCGAAAATGGCAGCGGAAAAACCACTCTGATGAATATGCTTTCTGGCATTTATCGCCCAGATAGCGGCTCTATTTTTGTATTGGGCAAATTAGCCACGATCAATTCTCCAAAAGATGCCTACGCCTATCATATCGGCATGATTCACCAGCACTTCAAACTCATCGAAGTTTTCACGTCATTAGAAAACATCATTCTCGGCGTCCCTCATAATAAAAAAGAAAAAAATAATCCTGATTCCTATGACAAAGGTTCGGCGAAAGATGCGAAAAAGCTGGTCACCAAGATTTGTCAGAAATATGGATTCCGACTTGATTTAGATAAAAAAGTCTACGACATGTCGGTTTCCGAAAAACAAACGTTAGAAATCGTAAAAACGCTTTATCGTGGCGCGGATATTTTGATTTTGGATGAACCGACAGCCGTTTTGACCCCTCTAGAAACCGAACGATTGTTCCGCGTCATGCGGAATATGAAAGAGGATGGCAAATCCATCATCATCATTACCCATAAATTAAACGAAGTGTTGGCGATTTCTGATCGCGTGACCGTATTACGCAAAGGCGAATGCATTGGCAGCGTCAATACGAAAGATGCGAACGAAATGTTATTGACGGAAATGATGGTTGGGAAAAAAGTCGAATTAAAAATCGACCGCGCAGAACCTTTGCACCCGACACCGCGTCTTGAGGTGGATCATCTGTCTTGCAAGAATGAATTTGGTCGCGAAATCTTACATTCGGTTTCTTTTACTGCCAACAGTGGCGAAATTTTAGGCATTGCCGGTATTTCTGGTTCCGGCCAAAAAGAATTGTTAGAAGCCATCGCTGGTTTGCAACGGACAAGCCAAGGCGACATTTTCTATGACGATTACGACGAGAGCGAAGAACGCATTGATTTGAAAAGCAAAAGCGCGGCGCAAATCCGAAATCTTGGGATTCGTTTGGCCTTTGTCCCTGAAGATCGTCTTGGCATGGGCTTAGTCGGTGACATGGATTTGGTCGATAACATGATGTTACGTTCTTATCGCTCTGGGAAGACGCAATTCGTCAATCGTTCTACGCCCGCAGAATTAGCCTCTCGCGTCGTCAAAGAATTAAATGTCAGCACGCCGTCTTTACACACCTCCGTCCGCAAATTATCGGGCGGCAACGTGCAAAAAGTTTTGGTTGGCCGTGAAATCGCGAGCGGTCCAAAAGTCTTGATGGTCGCTTATCCAACGCGCGGCTTAGACATCAACTCCTCCTATTTGATTTATCATCTGTTAAACGAACAAAAGAAAGGTGGAACTGCCGTGATTTATGTCGGAGAGGATTTAGACGTCCTTTTGGCGCTTTCCGACCGAATTTTGGTGTTAGGCGATGGCGAAGTCCGTGGCATCCTTAATGCAAGAAAGACCACCAAAGCCGAAGTTGGTCTTTTGATGACAAAGCAACAATCTTCTGAACAAGAAGAGAAAGAAGGAAAGGCTCATGCATAGCGAAAGAAAATTATTTTCATGGAAGTCGCCTCTCCATTTGGTGAAACGGAGCAATCTCCCGTGGTGGCAAGCTTTGCTTTATCGTTTGCTTGCCGTTTTCGTCGGCTTATTGTTGATGTGTTTCGTTCTTTGGCTCATGGTCAAAGCCAGCCCGGTGGCTGTGTTTGCCAATCTATTTTCTGGAAGTTTTGGCTCCGAACGAAGAATTTGGTTCACCTTCCGTAAAATGGCATTGTTGCTTTGTGCTGGGCTTGCTTTAATCCCTGCCTTCCGGATGCGTTTCTGGAATTTGGGCGGAAACGGTCAAATTTTGATGGGCGATTTAGCAGCCATCATGTGCATGTATTTTGGCGGACAAGCAGGTTGGCCTAATTGGGCCATCATCTTATTGATGATTCCCTCTTCCCTTTTTGCTGGAGCGCTTTGGGGCGTGATTCCCGCTATTTTTAAAGCATTTTTTAACACCAACGAATCGTTATTTACCTTAATGATGAATTACATCGCATCCGGTATCGTCACCATTTTCTTAGGTGCCGTTGTGACATCAGGTTCTGGCACTTTGCCCATTCAAGAAGCTGGTCATTTGCCTGTGATTGGCAACAATGACTATTTGCTCGTTCTTCTGATTGCCGTCGCGATACTAGCTTTTGTCTATGTCTATCTTCGTTTTTCTAAACATGGTTATGAATTAGAAGTCGTTGGCGATTCCGAAAATACCGCGAAATACATTGGAATCAATGTTCGCTGGACGATCATCCGAACAATGGCATTAAGCGGTGCCTTATGCGGGGTCATTGGGATGTTATTGGCAGGCGCGATGGATTTCACCATCACTGCCGATTCTGCTCAGAACATGGGTTTCACTGCCATTATGGTGGCTTGGCTTGCTAAATTCGATCCTTTTGCAATGCTAGGCACTTCTTTCTTGGTGGCGTTCTTAGATAATGGTATGGCCTCTGGCGTGCAACGAGCTTTTGGCATCACCAATAACTCTATCGGTCAAATCGTCATCGGTATTGTTTATTTTTGCATTATTGCCGTGGAATTCTTCATCAATTACCGCATTCAGTTCCAACATCTAGTACCTGATGTTGAAGCCCTTACGGAGAAAGGAAAGAAATAACCATGAATTTCTTAGGGGTTATTTTACCTAGCGCTATATCGCTAGCCACTGTCTTCCTCTTCGGTTGCTTAGGGGAAATCATCATGGAAAAAGCCGGCCATTTGAATTTAGGGATACCAGGCGTCATGTGCTTAGGCACCTTTGGTGGTTGCCTAGGGGTTTCGATCTATATGCAAAACCATTATGAAAATCCTTCGGCGGTTGCTTTGTTATTGATGGCACTTCTCTTTAGCGCGCTCTTTTCGGCCATTGGTGCATTCCTTTATGGTTTTTTAACCGTAAGCCTTCGTTGCAATCAAAATGTCACGGGCTTAGCTTTAACGACATTTGGCGGTGGATTTGTCGATTATTTTATGTCACGGATTGACCAATCCCATTTCGCTGCTGCTTCAAAGATTCTTTCGGCCCATCTTTCTTTCCCCGATAGCTGGGGAGGCGCATTCGGTCGAATTTTCCTTGGCCATAGCTTTTTGGTTTATTTCGCGATTCTTTTAGCGGTGCTCGCTTCTGTGATATTGTCTCATACCAAAATCGGTTTATCGCTAAGAGCGGTTGGAGAGAATCCCGGTACAGCCGATGCGGCAGGAATCAACGTGACCCGTTATAAATATGTCGCGATTTTTATTGGCTCAATTATCGCTGGTTTTGGTGGCGTTTTCTATGTCATGAATTATGTCGGCGGGTCTTGGGAAAACAGCTCGACCATTCAAGCCTTTGGCTGGTTAGCTATCGCCTTAGTAATTTTCACGGTTTGGAAGCCTTCGTTAGCCATTCTTGGTTCCATCATCTTCGGCTTGCTTTATATTTTGCCCAATTATGTGCAAGGATTGTCGATTGTAGCCAAACAAACCTTCAATCTCTTGCCCTATGTGGTCACCGTTTTGGTGTTGATTGTGACTTCTATTGTTGGCAAGAAAGGCGTTCAACCACCAGAAGCGCTTGGCTTGCCTTATTTCCGCGAAGAACGTTAAGACAAAAGGAGAGGTTTGCGGCCTCTCCTTTTTAAACTATTTTGCTTC
>CADAUN010000064.1 GCA_902791085.1 uncultured Erysipelotrichaceae bacterium
TGGGCCCTGATTTTCCGCTTTAGCACTGAATTTCGATTGTCTGCAGAGACAAATTAATAATGCGAAATTGAAAAGTGTTTAGAACTTAGGAGAAGATGGTATGAAAAGAATAACCGGATTGTTGCTTTCCGTCGCACTGCTGGCGAGCTGCGGCTCCCCGGCGCCAGAAAAGACAATTTACACAGACATCGGTGATGATTATTACGCCGATGAGATCGTGGCTAAAGGCGTCAAGAACTTTTCCAAGGAAACGCCGTCCCGCGACGACGTTCAGATCATCAGAAATTACGGCGTCTATGATGGCGCCTATGTGAATAGCTTCGTCGTCTTGGAGGTCGGAGGATGGGGCGGCTGGTTCCAGACCACTTATCTTTTGGTGGACGAAGTCGAGCTGCGGTTCCCCTTTGAATGGGAGCCCCTTTGCTGGAAAGACCACGTCTTTTGCACCATCCAAGAGGCCTTTGACGGCGGGTGGCTGACCCACGAGGACTTAGAGGCGATCCAAGCCTCGAGCGCAAGTCAATACAAAGATGCCTATTCTTTGTTGGAATGATTCATTGGGTGGAACCGTTTTTATAGGCTGAAAAATCAAACCATATAACGAGGAGATTTAATGTCAACCGCTTGCTTATAGAGTGGTTTTTTCTGCTACTAATAAAATGACAAAATGAGATTGTTTTCTTTTGCTTTTGGTACTTTCAAAGACAGGAAATTTTCGCATTTCTCTTTTGGATTTTCCAATAAAAACTGTGCACAATGCACAAAGTTTTTTCACTTTTTGGAAAGGATTTTAAAGCAAAAACAGCAAGTGGCGCTGATTTTGCTAAAAGTGCGGATAAACACGGAACAATTGCTGAACAATAATCGTTGACATCACCCGCGCATAAGCGCATAATCTAACTCGCTGGCGTGAGCGTGGAAGTGCGATGTTGCTGACACACCGTGAGGCGTTGTCATGCACACGGCTTAGTCAGGGAACTCGCTTGGAGCTCATGCAAGCAAGCCGGATGAAAAAGGAGGAAAAATCCATGGCGAAACAACAAGTCCTGCGCATTCGTTTGCAGGCCTACGACCATCAGATTATCGACGAAGCTGCCGAAAAGATTGTTGCCGTAGCGAAAAAGACCGGTGCCAAAGTGGTTGGACCGGTGCCTCTCCCAACCGAGAAGCAGGTGTACACAATTCTCCGCGCTACCTTCAAATACAAGGATAGCCGTGAGCAATTCGAAATTCGTACCCACAAACGATTGATCGACGTCGTCAATCCAAACAAAGAAACCGTCGAAGCCATCCGCAAACTCGATTTGCCGAATGGCGTTGACATCGATGTCACTGCGAAGTAAGGAGGAAACATTCATGAAATCCATCATCGGAAGAAAAATGGGCATGACCGAAGTCTTCGCGGCTGACGGAACGATGTATCCCGTTACTGTCATTGAGGTTCTGCCGAATGTCGTGGTTGGCAAAAAGACCACTGAAAAAGACGGCTATGACGCCTTACAAGTCGGCTATGAAGAAATTGCCGATCGTCACCTCAATCAATGCGAACTTGGTGTCTATAAAAAAGCCAACGTTAACGCGCACGCCCATCTATATGAATTAAAGGGCGATGAAATTTATGGCAAAAACGTCGGGGAAACCTTGACAGCGGATCTGTTCCAAGCCGGTGAAGTCATCGATGTGATTGGAACGACCAAAGGCCATGGTTACAGCGGCACCATCAAACGGTACCACAACCACATTGGACCAAAAGGTCATGGTTCTGGTTATCATCGTCAAATTGGCTCTTTGGCCAATAACGGCCGTTGCAATAACCGTGTCATTCCTGGCAAGACCATGTCTGGACACTGGGGACCCCATCAAGCCACGCTCGAAAACGTTACGGTTATCGCGAGCGACAAAGAAAAAGGCTATATCTTGGTCAAGGGCGGTATCCCTGGACCGAAAAAATCGATTGTTATGTTACGAAGCGCGATCTTGGAACAATTCCGCAAACCGGAAGTCAAGCCGCTCGTGAATAACGCGAAGAAAGGAGAATAAGGACTATGGCAACGAAAGCAATCACTCTCCCTGTCTTGTCCTTCTCCGGCGAAAAGGTCGGGGACATCAAATTAGATGCCTCGGTCTTCGGAATCACCGAAAAGAATGAACAAGCCATCCATGACGCCGTGGTTACCCAAGGCGCCAATGCCCGTCAAGCTACTGCCAAAACCAAAAAACGCCATGAAGTGAGTGGCGGTGGCAAAAAGCCATGGCGGCAAAAAGGCACTGGTCGTGCCCGTGCTGGTTCCAGCCGTTCCCCACTCTGGGTTGGCGGCGGAAAGGTCTTCGGACCAGACGGAAACCAAAATTACGAAGTTTCCCAAAACAAGAAAGCCCATGCGTTAGCCTTAAAGACCGTTCTCTCGCAAAAAGTGAAAGCTGGTCTCATCGTGGTTGACGATGTCAAAGCGGATAAAATTTCGACCAAAGAATTCGCCAAAGGATTGGCTAATGTCAAAGCGGAGGGCAAAGTGCTTCTCATCGCGGAAGATGAAAATGCCATCCGTAGCGCCACGAACCTTGGCAATGTCACCGTTCGTGCTTGCAACAACATCAGCGTTTATGACGTCTTGAATGCCAACACCTTAGTGATCGGCAAGAAAGATATCGAAACCCTCGAAGGAGGACTCAAATAATGGCAGACGAAAAGAAAGAAGCCGTTCAAGCTGCTCCGAAAAAGGAAAGCAAGAAGGCAGAAAAAGAAGCCCCTAAGAAAACATTCAAGGCGGCGAATGCCCATGATTACAAAGTCATCTTGGCACCCGTCATCACCGAAAAGAGCATGGCACTTCTCCAAAACGACAACAAAGTTACTGTTAAAGTGGCTGCTGCCGCCAACAAAGTCGCCATCAAAGAGAGCTTCCAACGCTTATATCAAGTGAGCGTTGATGATGTGAAAATCGTCAATGTCCGTGCGAAAAGCACTTCCCGCGGTGGCCGTTACCAAGGAACCATCTCGGGCTATAAGAAGGCCGTCATCACCATTCATGAAGGTGAAGCAATCGACCTCTTCAAGGAGTAAGGAATCACCATCGTGTCATCTCTCTTATATATAAATAAGGAATAAGAGGCACGAAAAGCATCCATTATAGGAGAACAGAAACATGGCAATCAAATCATATCGGCCATATACGAAGTCGCGACGCGAAATGTTGTCGCTCTCGTATGAAGACATCACAAAATCAACTCCTGAAAAATCATTGCTCGCCCCGAAAAAGCATACCGGTGGCCGCAACAACCAAGGAGTCATCACTTGCCGTCATCGCGGCGGGGGCAACAAAAACCGTTATCGGATCATCGACTTCCGGAGAAACAAAGACAACATTCCGGCCAAAGTCAGCGCCATTGAATACGATCCAAACCGCACTGCGTTCATCGCTTTGCTGGTCTACCAAGATGGCGAAAAACGTTACATCATCCGTCCTCAAGGCTTAAACGTTGGGGATGTGGTGGTCTCGGGAGCAGCCACCGATATCAAAGTCGGTAATAACTGCGAATTAAAAGCCATCCCGGATGGCACCTTCGTGCATTGCATTGAATTCCAACCTGGCAAAGGCGGACAAATGTGCCGCGCTGCTGGTTGCAGTGCTCAGGTTCTTGGCGCTGATGGTGCTTACACCATCCTCCGCTTGGCCTCTGGCGAAGTTCGTAAAGTCTTAAGCAATTGCCGTGCCACCATTGGTATCGTCGGAAACGAAGATTACAACTTGGTGAACAAAGGCAAAGCTGGTAAAACCCGCCATCAAGGCATTCGTCCAACCGTTCGTGGCTTCGCGATGAACCCGGTGGATCACCCTCACGGCGGTGGCGAAGGCAAATGCCCTGTCGGCCGTGATGCACCACGTACTCCGTGGGGCAAGAAAGCCATGGGTGTCAAGACCCGTCGCTACAAGAAGAATTCGACCCGTCTCATCATCAGACGGAAGAATGACAAATAAGGAAAGGAGATCGAATCATGTCGCGTTCATCGAAAAAAGGACCATTCGTCGACGAATACCTTCTCAAGAAGGTCGAAGCCGTCAAAAAGTCTGGCAAAAAAGAAGTCATCAAGACTTGGTCGCGCCGTTCGACCATCTATCCGGCCTTTGTCGAACAGACGTTTGCCGTTTATAACGGAAAAGAACACATCACTGTCTTCGTTACTGAAGATATGGTGGGTCATAAGCTCGGCGAATTCGCGCCGACCCGCACATTCACCGGCCACCACGGCAATAACTTGGGTGACCAAGCAGCCGCTGCCGCAGCCAAGAAATAAGGAGTGAGTTATGGCAGAAGAAAAGAAAACCGTAAAGAAAGCCTCCGCGAAAAAAGCGGAAGCCGCTCCGAAAGCGGAAAAGAAAGCTTCGACAAAGAAAGCGCCGAAAGCGGAAAAGAAAGCCGAAGCGGTCGTAGAAGAAAAGAAAGAAGCCCCAAAGAAGGCTGAGAAAAAAGAAGAAGTGAAAGCGGAACCCGTCGTTGAAAAACCAGCGGTCAGCGAAGCTCATGCTTCCTCGCTCAACGTTCGCGTCACGCCCCGCAAAGTCCGTCTTGTGATTGACTTGGTCCGTGGCAAAGACGTGGATGAAGCGCTCGCGATTCTCAAAAACGTGAATCGGGCTGCTTCTACTCCAGTCGCCAAGCTCATTCAAAGCGCAGCGGCCAATGCTACGAACAACTTTGGTTTAGACAAAGAAAAACTCTATGTGGCGGAAATCCAAGCTTCTGATGGTGTTAAGATGAAACGGTTCATGCCACGCGGCAAAGGCTCGTCCTCGCCGCTCATCAAACGGACCGCCAACATCTATTGCACCGTGAAGGAAAGAAACTAAGGAGTAAACGAATGGGTCAAAAAGTAAATGCGAACGGCCTCCGTATCGGAATCAACCGCAAGTGGGAAGCCAATTGGTTTGCTTCCAAAAAGGATTACGCGAAGTTCTTAGGTGAGGACATCGCCATCCGTAATTATCTCGAACCACAACTCAAAGAAGCTGTTGTGAGCCACATCGATATCGCTCGTAAGAAAGATGACAAAGGCGCTAACGTCGTCATCGATGCTTACGTCGCTCGTCCAGGCGTCGTCTTAGGACAAGACAACACCAAAATCAATGCCATCCGTGCCGGCCTTAAGCACGTTGTGAAAACTGGAACTCCCACCATCAACATCGTGGAAGTCAAGAATCCGGATCTCGACGCGGTCTTAATCGCCAAATGGATTGCCTCTGAAATTGAAAATCGTCAATCGTTCCGTTCCACACAAAAGAAAGCCATCCAACGCATGAAGAAAGCGGGAGCCGTTGGCTGCCGTACGCAATGCCAAGGACGTCTTGGTGGTGCGGAAATCGCACGTCGCGAAGGTTATAAAGTAGGCGTTGTCCCACTAGAAACCCTCCGCGCTGATATCGACTTCTCCGCGGTTACGGCCAATACCGCCTATGGCGACATCGGTGTCAAAGTCTGGATTTGCAAATCCACGAACAAATTAACCGAAAAAGAAGCCGAGAAGAAAGAAGGAGGACAAGAACATGCTGCAGCCAAAGCGCGTTAAATATCGCCGTCCGCATCGTGTCTCTTATGAAGGCGTTGCCACCAAAGGGAACAACGTCGAATTCGGAGAATACGGCTTAGTCGCCACCGAAGGCGGCTATGTGGACAACCATCAAATCGAATCCGCTCGTATCGTGCTTGCCCGTTATACCGACCGCGCTGGCAAAGTCTGGATTCGTATCTTCCCGCACCTCGCTCGCACCAAGAAACCGGCCGAAGTCCGTATGGGCTCTGGCAAAGGATCTCCTGAAGCATGGGCTGCGGTAGTGAAACAAGGCAAAGTGCTCTTTGAAATCGGTGGCATTGCTCCCGAAACGATGATTGCTGCCTTGCATCAAGCGGGATTCAAACTTCCTATCAAGACCAAAGTTGTGAAACGGACGAAAGCCCTCTCGCAAGCGGACTTGTTAAAGATGGAAGCGCAACACGAATCCACCTTGGAAGCCATTGAAGCCGAAGATCAAATCACAACGGAAACCATCTCCGATACCGGGAACGAAACCCCGGCCGCTGATGCTACCGCTCCGGCAACGAACGCTGCCACGAAGGAGGAAGCGAAATAATGACCATCAAAGAAATCCGGGCCTTATCGCCCGAAGAGCTCGATCAAAAACTCGCCGAACTCAAACAACGCCGTTTCGAACTCAAACGGCAAGCGGCAGTGGGTCAGCTCGAACATCCGGACGATTTGCATTTCGTCCGCAAAGACATTGCGAAAATCGAGACTGTGAAGCGTGAGCGCGAGCTCCAAATCAAAGCCCCGGAAAGCAAATAAAGAAAGGAGACTGTTATGGAAAGAAATACTCGTACGACATTCCAAGGCGTCGTAACCTCGATCAAAATGGACAAAACCATCACGGTCACGGTTTCCACGAAGCAAAACGATCCCCTTTATCAAAAGAGAGTCGGATACAGCAAAAAGTATCATGCTCACGACGAAAAGAACGCAGCTCATGTCGGTGATATCGTCACCATCATGGCTTGCCGTCCAATCTCTAAGACCAAACGCTTCATTCTCGTTTCTATCGATAAAAAAGCGGTTGAGACAGAGAAAGCAAATGAAGTCGAAGCCAAATTAGAAGCCAATGAAGGCAGCGCCGAATTAGTCGGCGAAGAAGCAAAACCGGAAACGGAGGCAAAATAACATGGTTCAAAACGAAACGAATCTCGTTGTCGCCGATAACTCCGGTGCACGTGCAGTGCGTATCTTCCGTCAATTCGGCGGATCGCACAAAAAGAGCTCGACGTTAGGTGATATTGTCCTCTGCGCTGTCAAAGACGTCACTCCAAACGGCAAAATCAAAAAAGGCTCAGTTGTCAAAGGCGTCATTGTGCGAGTCAAGCGCCCTGTCCTTCGCAAGGATGGTTCCTTGATTTCCTTCGATGACAATGCCGTCGTCCTCATCGATAACGATGGGAACCCGTTAGGCACTCGTGTCTTCGGACCAGTCGCCCGCGAACTCCGGGATAAAGGCTATATGAAGATCATCTCTTTAGCCCCTGAAGTCTTGTAAGGAGAAAGAAACATGAACATCAAAACTGGTGATAAAGTGATCGTTCTCTCGGGCGATGACAAAGGCAAGGTCGGCGTAGTCCAAAAGGTCTACCCCTCTCTCAACAAAGTCGTCGTCGAAGGCGTGAACGTCCACAAGAAACACAAGAAACCGACACAGGCCACTCCAGAAGGCTCAATCTTAGACATCTATGTCCCGATTGACGCTTCCAAAGTCGCCTTGGTCGATCCAAAAACGAAAAAAGCAACTCGCGTCCATCATAAAGTGGTCGACGGAAAGAAAATCCGCGTCAACGCGAAAGGCGAAAGCTTAGAGAAGAAGTAAGGGAGGAATTCCAATGGCAGAAGAAAAGAAAGTTGCTGCGAAGAAAGCCGCCCCGAAAGCTGCTTCCGCAAA
>CADAUN010000065.1 GCA_902791085.1 uncultured Erysipelotrichaceae bacterium
GCTGATAGGCGCTATTATCGCCGCCGTCTAACCAAAGATCGACTTTGCCATTCTGCACCAAGTCTTTTAAAGGGTAATAACGCTTTAATCTGAAATTCGTCGGAGAAGAAAAGGCAACGCCGCCATTAGAAAATCCTTTTAACGGTTTGCCTGTTTCGTCGTAAAGCAAGGCTTCTCCGCCCATTCGAAAACAGATATAAAGACGATTTAAATCCGTTCCTTCTGGCACTTTTCCGCTGATATGGAACCACGCGCAAGGGAATTCCCCCTTTGACCAACGTTCGCCTTCGTGTAACGTATGAGGAAACAATTCTTTGCGTTTATTCCAGGGAAAAGGTTCCTTGCTTCGATGATAGCTCACACGCAAAGAACAAAGGGGAACATAAGCTTCTTCGATTAAAGAAGCATCAACCCAATGAAGCAAAGAACGTTTTGCTTCTTCGTACCGTGAGGGATTTTCTTTGAATTCGTCCATAGCTAAACCCTATTTCTTTCGAACATAAAATTATTATAACGAGATTCGTTGATGATTCCTATTTCTCTTGTTGCGTGAGTGCGCTTACAAGATGAAAGGCAAAAAGAAATGCTTACAATAATGCCATGACTCATTTTTGGACTCGTTTGAAACAATTCTTTGATCCGATTGATCTCACCGTCGGTAACCCGAAAAAAGACATTGTGCGTTTCGCTTTGCCAATCTTTTTGTCCACTTTCTTTCAAAGCATCTACACTTTAGTTGACACGATTATCTGCGGTCAAACCTTAGATGAGCCATCCATTGCTGCCGTTACCAATACCACGACGATTGTCTTTTTGTTCTTTGAATTTGCTTTTGGCTGCAGTTCTGGTTTTTCGGTGATTCTCTCAAAACGCATGGGGGAGAAAAATCTTCCTGGCGTAAGAAAAAGCATTGCGACCCAATGGCTATTAACCGCCATTTTGACGGCAATTTTATCGATCAGCGGCGTTTTTTCCTTGCCATTATTATTGCAAGCCATCGGAATTCACCAAAGTGATCTAGATCCCGCGATGCAAGCGGAATACCAAGCCGCAATGGCTTATTTATCCATCATCGTGGGTGGCTTATTCTCTCAATTGGTCTATAACTTGGCTGTCTCTTGTCTTCGCGCTTATGGCGATTCTTTTACCCCGTTCTTGTTTTTGTTGCTCTCCACTGCTTTAAATGTCGGTTTGGATTGTTTGTTCTTAATGGTCTTTCGTTGGGGCGTGGCCGGAGCCGCCTGGGCAACGGTCATTGCGCAGGCGCTAGCAGGCATCGGCTCTTGGATTTATTTCTTTCTTCATAATCCTCAATTGCGTTTTCATAAAGAAGATTGGAAAATCACATGGAAAGATTGCTACGAGCATTTAAAGAACGGCCTGCCGCTTGCTTTTAATTTTTCTATTCTTTCTATCGGCACCATTGTTATGGCCGGCTCGATTATTGCCTTCGATCGCCGCGTAGACGGGACAATGGATCCCCAAATGCCAGTCCAAATCGGTTATGGAGTGGCTTGCAAACTCTTCAATCTCTTTTTAGGTCTCCAACAATCTTTGGGCTTGGCCATGATGTCCTATATGGCAGAGAACCTCGGGGCAGGAAAACAAGAACGAATCCAAGAAGGTTTTCGTTTTAGTTTTGTTTTTGGTTTCTTCCTTACTTTAGGCATCAATGTGGTTGGCCTTTTGCTTTGCATTCATGGAGCCTATCAATATCTCTTTTTAAGCCCAGACAACATCACGGCAAAGTCGATTGACGCTGGAAATGTCTATCTCTATTTGGCATTGCCCACTTCTTTGATTTTGATGTGGCTATTCTTGTTCCGTAACGAATTGCAAGGATTAGAAAAGCCCTTATTCCCCTTTTTAGCAGGAATCGCGGAACTTGTCGCTCGCGTTGTCATTTGCTTATTTTTGCCCGCTTGGATTAATGGAGGAGCGGTCTCTGCCGATAGTTCTTATGGGGCGTTACTTGGCGCTTACGCCGGGGACCCTGGCGCTTGGCTTTTGGCTTCTTTAACCATGGTCATTCCCTGTTTCCGTGCCATATATCCGAAAAAAGCAAAACAAAAACACTTCAATAAGGAAAAACAACAATAGGCAAGGAAGTTTGCAAAGAAGGAAGAGCGAAAAACAAAATCAACAACAACGTTCCGAAAGCGATGCGATAATAGCCAAATCCAATAAAAGTGTGTTTCTTTAAGATTTTTAAGAAGAAACGAACGACAAACAAAGAAACCACAAAAGCAACGGCCATTCCGACAAGGATAAGCCCCACTTGAATGCCTGTTAAAGGAAGAGCATTTCCTTGCTTCACATGGAGGCCATATTGGATGCTTTTGATGAGCGTTCCTCCAAGCATGGCCGGAATCGACAAATAAAACGAGAATTTTGCCGAAGTTTCGCGGTCAATGGCAAGAAGCAAGGCGACACAAATGGTGATGCCGCTTCGTGAAGTGCCAGGAATTAAGGCCAGCACTTGCGCTAAGCCAATCCACAAAGCCATCGGAATCGAAATGGAATGCACATCATGAATCCGGAACCATTCTCTTTTCGCAAGTTCGTTGTTTTCCTTGTTTTTGGCTGCCCATCCTTTTAGGCCATATTCCAATGCCAAGAAAAAGACACCATAAACGATTAAGGTAATCGCGACCGTCAGATAACCATAGAGATGCTCTTCTAACCAATCGCCAAAGAAGACACCGACGATGCCTGCAGGGATCGATGCAACGAAGATTTTTAGCCAAGTAAGCCAAATCTCTTTCTTTTCCTCATGGCTTCGCGAAGCTCCAAAAGGCCAAAGTTCATGAAAGAAAGTCAAAATGACGGCCAAGATGGCGCCAAGTTGAATCAACACCAAATAGAAATCAAAAAAATCTTTTCCTTGAGACGAAGTAAAGCCCCAAAAGCTTTCCAAAACGATCATGTGCCCTGTCGAAGAAATGGGCAACCATTCGGTAATCCCTTCCAAAAGACCGAAGAGAATGCTTTTTAAAAACTCTAGAAAAATATCCATATACAAATCCGTAATTCAATCTTAATGCGACAACGAGACGGTATCCCCAGAAAAATAGATGCGGTTCCGTTGGCAATCACTCGCGCGAATGGCTTTTAAAAGATAGGCTTTTCGCGTTGCGTTCAAGGTGGTAAAACCGAAACGAAGCGACACTTGCTTCGCTAAATCGTCTAAGTTCATGCTGCCTTGCTCTTCTAAAATATCCGCCGCACAATTGGAAATCTCAGCAAAAGGGATGTCGGTCATCGAGCGACCGCTGCTATTTTCTCCTTCTAAGCGGTAATTGCGGTAAGAAGGCTCGTCCCATTCGTTGCTGGCATAGAAGGTGGTCGTTCCTTGCAAGAATGTTTTTACGCGTTCTGGAATCAAACCTGCTAAAGCCCGGTCCATTAAATCTTTGACTTTGGAACCGATGCGCGTCAATTGCCTTGCTTCGCGTAAGCGCAGATTCAATAAATCGCGCGAAATGGGTTGTTCTTGCAAAATCACCTCATATAAGAAAGACTTCAACGCTTCTTCATCCCCTTCTTTTGGCGTGACATATTCTCCTTTGGTATAAGGCAAAGAATTCTTAGCTGTCACCAAAACTTTCTTGGCAAAGGTCGGAGTTGGCTTTTGCCGTAACGGCGAAATGTCACTAGCGATTTGTTTGCTTTCATTGATGGCTTGCACAATCTCTTTCATCAATTCTTCCTTGTGATCCAAATATTCCACGGAATAGAGACGGAACAACCGCCATCCAAGATGTTCCAAAACGCGCGGTTCATTCACATGACGGTCCACGCACGGAGTCGAGGCAAAAGCTTCATTGTCGCAAAGGATACCTAACACAAAATGGTCCGGTTCGTCAGGCAAAGCGACAGCAACATCGATTTTGAACGTCGATTCGCCTAAAGATTCTTTTACGACATAGCCTAATCGTCTTAAGTCTTCGGCCAAATAAGGAGCGATTCCCCGATCCGCGATGCCTTTTTCGTATAACGCATTTTTCGAAAGCCTATCGACGCCATATTTGGCGTATGACAAGAAATCGCGAAGCATGGCTGCCCCTTCATTCTTGGCTCGTTCTGCCCGTATTTGCTCCGGTTCCACCGAAGCAAATACCACCATTTCTTCTCGCGAACGCGAGACGGCAACGTTCAATCTTCTTTCGCCTTTTTGTAACGACAAAGGGCCGAAATTCAAAGAGAAAGTTCCATTTTTGTCTGGACCATAAGTCACAGAGAACAAAATCACATCCCGTTCATCCCCTTGCACGTTTTCTAAGTTTTTCACAAAGATTTTTTCACCACCTGGTTCCAAAGGCAAAGACGGATGCTCCGCTAAAGCTTTATCGAGCATATCTTCAATTAAATTCTGTTGGGCCTCATTGAAAGTGACGACACCAATCGAGCGAGAACGCAATTCTTTGTTTTGCAAACGCTTAATGATTTCTTTTACCACCTCTTTAGCTTCTTGCCGGTTCGTCCCTCTTCCTCGTTCATAAGTGCCTTTGACGTCATGAAAAGAAACAGAACGCTTCTCGTCTTTAGGAGAAGGGAAAGTCAATAATGAATTTTCATAAAAGCGATTGTTAGAGAAAGCAATCAACGCTTCGTGACGAGAACGATAATGCCAAAGAAGACGCCGTCTAGGCAAACCAAGGACAATCGCATCGTCCAATAAGGATTCCAAATCTTCTTGCAAAGAGGCAAAAGTAGCAAGGCCATCGTCTTCGTTCGCACCGATGGTGGTCGTAAAGAAGGAGGTCGGCGGCATCTGTTCTTCGTCCCCGGCAATCACGACGCTTTTCGCACGGGCAATCGCGCCTATGGCTTCCGATGTTGGAATTTGAGATGCTTCGTCAAAGATAACAACATCGAAGTGATACGTCCCATAATCCAAATATTGTGCCACCGTTAAAGGAGACATCATGAAGCAAGGCGTTAAGCTTTGAAGAAGGGGCGCATAATTTTGGAAAATGGTTCTTAAACTTACCCCACGCCCACCATTTTTGGCTAATTTGGCCAATTCGTGGGCAGCGGTAGACGGGGCAAAGTTTTCAACGCCTTGCGGAATGGCGGACGACACTTTGGCCGCAACGTCTTCTAGGGTGAGATTCGTATATTCAGCAATGTCTTTTTGGTAGAGAGATACTTCTTTTTCGACGTCGTTATGGCTTAAACGGCCTAATCCATTCTTAGCCAAAGCAAACGACAACAAAGAGGAAGACAAAGAATTCCGGTAATAATCCCACAAATCTGCTTCTTTGATTTGACCTGATAGATAAGGGGCAAGGAAAGAAGAAGGAAGCAAAGTTCCTAATGCATCGATCTTAGATAAAAGGCCACTCCATTCGGCAAGGCGCCCAATTCCTCCTAACGCATCACGGATCTTGCCGCCAAGTAAGGCGAAATAAGAAGGGTCGTCTGGATATTCGTCTAGGCGGAACGAATAAAATTTTTCTAAGCTTTGTTTCTCTTTTTCGAATTGTTCCCAATCGGACAAGAAGTTCGACAAAGACGAGGCAAACAAACTGCCTTGGTCTAAATCCAACAAAGAAGTGACAAAACTCTTCTTTTTTTCGGGATAGAAAGTCATTTTGTCCACGGCTTGAATGAATCCTAGCGTCGCTTCGAAAGACGCATTCCATTCTTCCGCATCGGCAAAACGATGGAGAGGATGGCGACGTAACACAAAAGCCGCATAAGAATCGTAACGGCTTCTTCCTTGCTTTTTCGCTTCGTATAAGCAAAGCATTTCAATCGTGGAAGAAAGCCCTTCTTTTCGATAAGCATCTTTTGTTTTGGCGAATGGTTTAAGGCGGTTTTGCAGGGCTTTTTTCGCTTTTCTACGGGCAAAGAAGGACATGGCTTCTGCTTTTTCCCATTCCGTTTTTAAAGCCTCTCCAGAAAGTTGGAGAATTCCATCCTGATACGATAGGAGCAATTGTTCTTTGGTTTCTAAGATTTCTTTTTCTTGTTCAAATGCCGTGCGGATTTCTGCTTCATGGCTGGCGAAAGAGGAATCTTGCAACGCATCATTCCATAAAGGCGTTCCTTCTCGTAAGAGCAAAAGGGCCGTATGATAGGCTTCCAAATTGGCTTTGCTTTCCATCACTTCCGCTTTTTTGTGGAACAAGTTATAACCATCCAGTTCTAAACGTTTTAGCAAAGGAGGCAAGGTTTCGAGTTCTGTTTTTACCGCATTGCGGTAGGCCAAAGAATAATCGCGCGCTTGAAATCCCACAAAAGGAGAGGAACGATATCCACCAAAAGACATGGCGCTCCCGGCCAAATCCTGAATCTCCTCTTCTATCGCTTGGCTCTTTTCTTTGGTTAAACCTTTTAAAAATTCTTGCGAAAAAGCATAGGGAGGGACCACTTCTTTTGAAGACAAAGCAAGCAAAATGGCTTCATAAGGAGAAAGGAAAAATTCTTTCCGCTCATGTAACGCCCCTAAAGTCTCGTTCAAGTGCCTGCGCCGTTCTTGGATATTAGAAGCAACCGTGGCATAACGATCGTTTGTTTCACTGGGGCCACGACGTAACAAAGAAGCATAGGTTTCTAAGATTTTGGACTTCGGTTCTTGCAAATTCGCGAATTCTAAGGCGAATTGGCCTAAAGACAAAGCATCCAATCTTCGTTTGACCACATCGAGGGCAACTTCTTTTTCGGCGACGAAAAGCACTTTCTTTCCATGCGATAAGAAATTCACAATCATATTGGCAATCGTTTGGGATTTGCCAGTTCCTGGTGGGCCGTCTAAGATAAAAGACAATCCGTCTTCTGCGTCTAAAACGGCACGAATTTGCGAAGAATCAGCAGGCAAAGGAAGCGCACAGTCCGCCGGATCCAACCGTTCGTCTAAAGCAATATTTTTTTCTTCTATCGAAGGCAATTCCTCTCCGTTTACAAAACTTTGCACCACCGGATGTTTCAAAATTGCTTCTTTGTTGTTCTTTAAATCGCTCCACATGACGAAATGAGAGAAGCTAAACAAAGCCAAAACGGAAGGGTCTTCTAGCAAAGCCCAGTTTTTCATCGGGGCAATAATTTGACGAATTTCGTTATAGATCAGCCGCAAATCCACTTGGCCGTCTTTGGTTTTTGGCAAATCAATCAAACGATGGAAATCCAAATGGAAATTTTGCCGGAAATATTCAAAGGCAGTGCGGTTTAAAGTCAAAGAATCCCAGTCATAGGTTAAGGGATAAGAGGTGCCGACTTTGCGACGGGGCATTGTGACTGGCAACAAAAATACCGGGCAAACCATAGCTCCCGTTCCTCTCGAGGCGCTCGCTTCGGTGTCATACCAGCGAATTAATCCCAAAGTCAAAAACAAAGGGTTGCATCCACTTTCTTCTAAAGCGGTGTT
>CADAUN010000066.1 GCA_902791085.1 uncultured Erysipelotrichaceae bacterium
GCCGCCATTCAAAACGGCATGTTGCTCCACGGCGGCGTCATCCCCTATGTTGGCTCTTTCTTAGTTTTTAGTGACTATATGAAGAGCGCCATCCGGATGGCGTGTTTGGAACATCTTCCAGCGATTTATCTTTTCAGCCACGATTCTATTGCCGTAGGGGAAGACGGGCCCACGCACGAACCCATCGAACAATTGGCCGCTTTGCGGACAATGCCTTTTATCGATGTCATTCGTCCATGTGATGACCGCGAAACTTTTGCGGCATGGAAATTAGCTTTAGATAGCCATGACCATCCTACGGCCATTATCTTAACGAGACAAAACTTGCCACTCGCCGCTCATTCATCGGAAGAAGGCGTGAAAGAGGGCGCTTATGTGATTTCTCCCGCTAAGAAGAAAGCCGTTTACCAATTGATTGCCTCTGGAAGCGAAGTTGCTTTGGCTATGGAAGTGCAACAACGCTTGCTTTCAGAAGGAATCGATGTTGAAGTGGTATCGATGCCTTCCACGGAACGTTTCTTGTCTTTACCACTCGAAAAGCAAGAATCTATCTTGTCTTTGCCTCGCTCTAAGCGCATTGCCATAGAAATGCTCGCCGGCGATACTTGGTATCGTTTCGCCGATCACGTGATTTCTTTGGATCGCTATGGCGAAAGTGCCCCAGCTGCTAAAGTCATAGAAGATTTGGGTTTCACTCCAGAGCAAGTCACATCCAAAGTTTTGGCATGGATGAAATCCGATCACTAGTTTTTGAAGCTTAATCTCGTTACAATAAAAACATGGCAAGCGAATATTATTATCTGAATCACTATAGCAATCGTGGCAAAATGGGGATCGCGCGTAAAGCATTCACCCAAATTGCGACCATCGCGACGAATCAAGTTCAAAACGCCTCTGTCGCTTCGCGGAATAAGAAATTTTTGTTCCATTTGGATCGACCTGTTTCTGTTGTTTTTCGCAAGGATGGTAAAGTGGAGATCAAACTTGATGTTTCCATCAAACGCGGTGTTCCGGTGAAAGATGTCTGTGCCGACATTCAAAACCATGTTGCCGATGCCATCTTAATGATGTGCGAAACCGTTCCTTTCTCCATTGAAATCAAGGTTTCTGCCTTACATTGATGCGTTGAGGGCCAAGTTCAAAACGACTTGGCCTTTTCTTTTTGATAAAAATATCGAAAAAGCGCTTCTTTCCTCTCGTCAAGACCGTTAGATTAGTGTAAACTTTCTTCCGTTCTTAGGAACTTGATCTTTGTTATGAATCGTACGGAAGCACAAAAAATAGCCCTGACTTGCATCTATGATGCGTTGCTCTACGCGGAAGCCGGCCTTCCTCTGGATGTAGAGGAAGTTGTAACTGGACTTTGCGAGCTTCCTTACGATCGTTGCGATACTTACGTTAAGCGCATGTTTATTTCTGCCTTAAAACATCAAGCGGAAATTGTTCCTATTTATCAAGCGAGAATGACCAAATGGCAATTCTCACGTTTGAATCATTTAGAGCAAGCCATCTTATTATTGGCTTATTGCCAATATTTTTATGGCGATGAAAAGACCGATCGCAAGATCGTCATCAATGTTGCTGTGAATTTCGCCAAAACTTATTTGGATGCGAACGATTATAAATTTGTGAACGCGATTTTGGATAAAGTGCTGGTACAATAGGTAGGATGATTGCACCAAATGCCATACCCTTTATTTCGGTTACCATCCTCAATACGCTGATTAAACACAAATTAGAAGAGGAAGATGACTTACGTAATCTTGCCGTAAAAGGAGAGATTTCCAATTGGAAACGTTATCGTAGCGGTGTCTTTTTTGATTTAAAAGATGAGAAAGGCAGCATTGTTCCTTGCGTTCTTTGGTCTGACTCTTATCTCTATTTGCCTTTTGAACCGAAAGACGGGGATGAAGTGATTGCTTATGGAAACATCACTGTTTATGTGCCACGCGGTCGCTATACGTTCCAAGTCTCTCAATTGATTCCTTTTGGGCAGGGCGCCGCATTATTAGCATTAGAAGCGTTGAAAAAGAAACTAGCAGCGGAAGGGCTCTTTGACGAGAAGCGTAAACGACCCATTCCGCGTTTCCCAGATGCCATCGGCATCATTGTGGGAAAGAACAGTGCTGCGGAAGCGGATTTGATACGAAATCTCACGAGACGTTGGCCTTTGACGGATATTTATGTGTTCCCAGCACAAGTGCAGGGGAATGATGCCCCTAAAAGCATCATAGCAGCCCTAAAAACCGCTGAAACGTATCCTCTCGATACATTAATCATCGCGCGTGGCGGCGGCTCTAACGAAGACCTTTCTGCATTTAATGACGAGTCGTTAGTTCGTGCCGTGGCGATGTGCCCAATTCCGACCATCTCAGCGGTGGGGCACGAAATTGACACCACTTTAATCGATTACGTCTCTGATTTGCGCGTTTCTACGCCAACGGGGGCAGCAGAAGCCGCCACGCCGGAACAAAATGAAATTCGGCGACAGCTTTTAGATTTAGAGGCACGGCTAGAAAACGCGATAGAAACCGATTTTGCTACCGCAAAACAAAAAGTGGAAATTTTGGCAAATCGGCCTTTCTTTACGAATCCAGCCTCTTTATATCAAAACGCCATTCGCGATACGGAAAACTTAGAAGAGCG
This sequence comes from uncultured Erysipelotrichaceae bacterium, assembly GCA_902791085.1. GTDB lineage: Bacteria > Bacillota_I > Bacilli_A > RFN20 > CAG-826 > UBA4951. The sequence continues at coordinate 2,647 of CADAUN010000066.1, forward strand.
CTTGATTTTAGCGGAAAGCCATCGTTTTGCTTTAACGCAAAAGCAGTTAGAAGGATACGAGGCCCGATTAAAATCCGCGAATCCGGAAAATGTAATTAAACGGGGATATTCCGTCACATTGGATGAAGAGGGAAATCCCATTACGTCTACGAAAAAGACACGTGTAGGGCAACGCCTCAACACCAAATTAAAAGATGGTATAATCGTCTCGATCGTTACAGAAGGAAAAAACTAAGATGGCAGAAGCAAAAAAGTCGAAATCTTTTGAAGACAATTTAAAACGATTAAACGAAATCGTTGAGAAAACTGAAAATTCCGTTCTCCCATTAGAAGAATCTTTGGCGTTATACCGGGAAGGAATGACTTTGATCAAGGAATTGAAGACAACTTTAGATAAAGCAGAGAAAGAAGTTGAAAAATTAAAGGATACATCGAAAGAATAACCTTATTTATTTTTTTAATATTAGTTTATTTTTAGTATATTTTAAGTATAAAATGATGGCAAAGAAGATTGTACGGATAAAAGTGAATGAAATAAAAGACCCGTCCATTGTGAAAACACTGGACGCTTCGTCTTTAAAAGTGCTTTGCCACGACTTAAGAAAAGAAATCATCGAAACCTGTTCGGTTCATGGCGGCCATCTTGCCAGCAACCTTGGTGTCGTTGAATTGATCGTAGCTCTCTATCGCTTCTTTGACTTTCCTAAAGACAAATTGATTTTCGATGTCGGACATCAGTGTTATGCGCATAAACTTTTGACTGGTCGTCGATTAGATCATTTGAATGAAGCGGGCGGTGTTGCCGGCTTTTTACGGCGAGATGAATCGGTTTACGATTGTTTTGAAGCCGGACATAGTTCAACTTCTTTGTCAGCGGCAGAAGCCTTTGCGATAGCCCGCGATTTACAAGGCGAGAAATATAACGTCGTTGCTTTGATTGGCGATGCGTCAATCGCGAACGGACTGGCTTTCGAAGCATTGAATAACATTGGTTGCCGTCATAACAAAATCATCGTGGTGTTGAATGACAACCATATGTCCATTTCGCGCCCGGTCGGCGGTCTTGGCGCTTTTTTCCGTAAAATCTCGACGACCAAAGTCTATAACCATATGAAAACAGGTTATCAACGCGCTTTGTATCGAACGGCAGTGGGTAGGGGTTTTTACCAATTTACTTATTTCATTAAACGTCGAGTAAAACAAATGTTGGTCCCGACCACTATGTTTGACAATATGGGCTTTACTTATATTGGCCCAGTTGACGGTCATAACATTCGTCTGCTTGAGAAAGCTTTTAAAGGAGCGGAAAACACGACAAAATCTGTCGTTATCCACGTCCATACCGTGAAAGGAAAAGGCTATGAACCTGCCGAAAAAGATCAGACCGGAGAATGGCATGGGGTGGCGCCTTTTGACATCGCGACCGGATTACCGAAAGATCGTCGCGAAGGGCAAATGGCTTGGCCAAGTTACTTCGGCGAATTAATTCATACCGCCTTGGAAGAAAATCCGAAAACGTTGTTAATTTGTCCCGCGATGGAGAAGGGGAGCAAGCTAGAATCTTGTTTTACCGATTTCCCGGAACGTTCCTTTGATGTCGGTATCGCTGAAGAACACGCCGTAACGATGTCTGGGAGTTTCTCTTTGACAGAATATCATCCGATTCTTTCGATATATTCTACCTTTTTGCAACGCGGTTTTGACGAATTGCTGCACGATTGCGCGCGAATTCATGCGGATATGACCCTTTGTATCGATCGTGCCGGTTTGGTTGGCAAAGATGGCGAAACTCATATGGGAATTTACGATGAAGCCTATTTGTCTGCCATTCCCAATGTGACGTTAACAATGCCAGGAACGTTCGCTGAAGCAAAAAGACTATTCGCTTTATCGCTCGAAAAAGGCCATGGCGTCTTTGCCATTCGTTATCCGAATGCTTGGGTGAATCGTCCAAATTCTGAAGCGACTACGGATTCGTTTGACTATGGCCAATGGAAAATCATGACCCCTATTCAAAACGATAAATCGGTAATTTTGGCTGTCGGCCCGCGAGGGGAGGAATTATTCGAAAAATTAAGGCAAGATGGTTATCAAGCCAATTTTGTTCGTCCCTTGTTTTTAATTCCTTTGGATGAAAAAACGTTGGAACCATTTTTGTCTTGCCCCGAATTTATTGTTTACGATCCGTACGGAACAACCGAAGGTTTTACTAAATCGGTAGAAAAATACTTATTTGAACATCATTACCAAGGACGTTTTCGTTCCTTCACCATTCCTCATTGCTTTGTTTCTTTTGATTCCGTGGAAAACCAAGAAAAACGCTTTGGGCTCTCTCTTTCCCAAGTTTTGCTTGACATCGAACGAAAATAATCTCCATCGCGTTTCTTACCGACATTGTTTTTGAATTTGAATTACAATGAGTTTGCTATGAGCAAAGTCATCATGCATATTGATCTCAACGCCTTCTTTGCCTGCGCAGAAGAACTTCGCCATCCGGAATGGAGTGGTAGGCCGATCATTGTCGCGGGAGAGGGTCCGCGTTCTGTTGTTTCTACGGCTTCTTATCAAGCCCGGGCTTATGGCGTGCATTCCGCCATGCCTTATTATCAAGCCAAGGAACTTTGCCCTCAGGCCATTTTTGTCTCCCCTGATTTTGGCTATTATTCGATGCTCTCCCGCTCTTTTTTCGCTTTTTTGAAACGTTATTCTTTGCTCATCGAAGAAGCTTCAATCGATGAAGGATATGTCGATATGACCAAAGCCACCCAACACATTCATGATGCTTATCGGTATTTCGAGAATATTCAAACTAGTCTATTGAAGGAAATCGGTCTTAAATGCTCGATTGGCGTTGCTCCAACGAAATTTTTGGCCAAAATGGCAAGCGACATGAAAAAACCGATGGGCATTACCTTTCTCTATCGAAAAGATTTGGCCACGAAGCTTTATCCCTTACCGATTGGCGATTGCTTTGGCATCGGAAAGAAAACCGTTCCTCATCTTCAAGCCATCGGGATTCGGACCATTGGCGATTTTCAAAAAATGGCGGCCAAAGACGATCCGCGCTTAACGGAGCTCTTTGGCAAATCTTATGCTTCCTTAAAAGCGGCAGTAAACGGACGAAGCTCTGACATTGTTGATCCAACCCCCATGGATCCAAAATCGTTAGGACATTCGGAAACCTTTGATTACGACACGAACGATCCGGATTTCCTAAAAAGCAAAATTCGTCAACTTTCCTTGGAAGTCGCTTCTGGCGTAAAAAGAGACAAGAAGAAAGGAAAAACAGTCCGCCTCACTTTAAAAGACGCGGAATTCAAAAGTCATGTGAAGTCCGTTACTTTAACGGAAGCCACCAATGATCCGGAAATCATCTATATGAATGCCTGTCGCCTTTATGAGGCCAATTTCCTTGGCATTATGACCCGTTTAATCGGGGTCGCGTTAGACAATTTGGTAAATCCCCAGGAAGAAACGGTTCAAATGAATTTCTGGAATTATGACGAATATGAGAAACTAGACAAGACCAAACTTTTGGTCAACGAATTGAACCGAAAAATGGATAAGCCTGCTTTATTGCTCGCCAGCGAGGCAAAGAAAAAAGATGGAAATTCATGAATCCCTAGAATATTTTTTGCAAGATCTTCGCCTCACAAGCGTCGCTAGCAAGGCAACCATCGAAGATTATCGGGAAGACTTTAAACTGTTTTTACGTTCTTTTCCTGAAGTCAAAGACACGAACGATCTCGATGAAGACATGATTTCTTCGTTTCTCCGAGAAGAAGACGATCGCGGATTGTCCAGTGCGACGATTTTGCGGCGTTATAGCTTTTTACGGCATTATTTTTGTTTTCTTTCTTCGGAGGGAATCCGTAAAGGAAGACCGATTCATTATGACGATAAACCTAAACCTGCGAAACGTTTGCCCGTCGTTATCGACGAGGAAGACATCAATCGTCTTTTCTTGGCGCCAGATTTAAGCAAAGACAACGGAATACGGGATCGTGCGATGCTGGAAGTCATGTATGCAACTGGGCTTCGAGTTTCGGAATTATTATCTTTACAATTTAAAAATGTAAATTTTTCTGATCACCTTGTCACTGTATATGGGAAAGGCAATAAAGAACGAACGGTTCCGATTTCTTCTTTTGCGTTGGAATATCTTCAAAAATATATGGATGGCCCACGCGCTAGAAATCCCGGAAGTAGAAGCAATATCTTGTTCTTAAATCGGGAAGGAAAACCTTTATCGCGCAACTATTTCTTTACCCAAGTGAAACGTTATGCCGAAGCTGCCGGCATTGAGGCTTCGATTTCTCCCCATACATTGCGGCATTGTTTTGCAACTCATTTATTGGAAAACGGCGCTTCTTTGCGGATGGTACAAGAAATGCTAGGACACGCCAAAATCGCTACGACGCAAATTTATACCGAAGTTTCGACTAAACGCATTATGAGCGCCTATGATTTGTATGCTTCGCGGAAATAATCTACAATGAAAGGACGAGAGTCAAACAACGACAAAAAAGAGAGGAATGACAATGAAATTCAAACGAGTCTTCTTGATCGTCGCTGATAGTGCCGGCGTTGGTGAAGAGCCGGACGCAGCCCGTTTTGGCGATGTCGGTTCCAACACTTGG
>CADAUN010000067.1:0-902 GCA_902791085.1 uncultured Erysipelotrichaceae bacterium
TAATGAAAAGATTAATCGAAAACAATTGGTGGTAGCCTGTCAAGATTTTACTAACAATGGTCGATTAAAATTAATCGATTACGAAGCTATAAAAAATAATTATAGCGACGGACTTCAGATTAAATTATCCGAATTGAGGATGTCTTTGCCTGAATATAAATCAAAAGGCATTTCTTCTCACACCGTTCCAATAGAAGAAATTATTCTCCAATTTAAGGAAAATAGTATTTTTATTAACAATCCAGAATCGCAAAAATTGTTTTGGGAAGTTTTAATAATTGTTTGCCTAATTAACAACAATGACCGAAACAAAAATAACTGGGGATTTTTATACGACCCTTCTTTAAATTCCTACAGCCCAGCGCCCATATATGATAATGGTGCATCATTTGTTTCAAAACATAGTGATAAAAAACTTTTGAAACTTTTATCGAATCAATCAGCATTAGAAAATTCCGCTTTAAACGGAATGTGCTATTACACGGTTAATAATGAATTATTAAACTTTAGAAACTTCTTTAGAAAATTAAAAGAAAACCATCTTGATGAGCAACTTAAAGCAGTACTACAATCTGTTGTTTCTAAGATAACAACTAAATGGGCCGATATTAAATCTTTTATTAATGACTTACCTTGTGAGGAAAATGGCATAAGAATAATTAGCGATATTCAAAAACAATTTTTCATTAAAACTATGGAAATTAGATTTGAAAAATTGATTAAGACTCTTTAATTGTAGTGGGTTTTAATTAATTCAGATTATGTGCGCTAAGTTAATCTATGTTACATATGAGGAAACTGTCATTATAAGGTAATTTGTTTCTACTTCTTTTTGGGCTTGAGAACGAATTTCCTCCAAGGGTGCCCCTGCGGTGGAATCCATTTCGGCCTCCCGGCTTTTT
>CADAUN010000067.1:918-8169 GCA_902791085.1 uncultured Erysipelotrichaceae bacterium
ACTCCCTCCACGTAGGAGTCGTTTAGTCTCTTCATTGTCCCTCGCCTCTCTCTGGGCAATGATAGACGCGAATTAGGTGGAAACAAATTACCTTATAATTGGCTAGAAACAAATTACCTTATAATCACAAACGGGTGTGAACTTTCTTGATAGAGATTCCAACAATTGTAGAATATGTATTAAATACATATAACTAGATGCTTGGAAGTTAAAGAGAAATAATCCTTGTTATTTCGCTTAGAAGATTTTAGAAGAATTAAAATTAAGGTAAATTAAAGAAAAAAGTGGAAAGCTATTAACAAAGTTAATAAAAAATGAAATTCGCTTTTTGCGCGAACGATTCGCTTTCTTGGTTATTTAAAAAATTCGCCAAATTCGGGAATATGTTTGGGAAGGAGACTTCTGGAAATGACACTAGGACAAAAAATTAAAAAGTTAAGAAGTGATAAGAACTTAACGCAAAAAGAAATGGCGGATCAATTAAATGTTTCTTTTCAAACGGTTAGTAAATGGGAAAGCGATTTAAATGAACCTGATTTGTCAACGATTAGACAAATCGCGAAATTGTTTGATTGCTCATTAGAATATCTTATTAACGAGGATGAAGATCAACCGAAAATAGAAAAAACCGCGGAACCAGTGGTGGAAGTGAAAGAAGTTCCAGTGATCAAAGAAACCATTGTTGTCCATCAAAACGAAGCACACGTATGCGCTAGATGTGGGAAAGATATTCCTGAAGATGAATTAGTTTCAGAAGATGTCACTAAAAAAGAAAGACATGGACGCCATACAAGAACGGTTTCTATCGGACAAACTTATTACCATAAACACTGTTTAGAGGAAGTTAAGGAGGAAAGAGCGGAAGCTGCTAGAAGAGAAAAAATAGCTAGAGTATCGTCTAGTAAAAAGAAATGCTTTGGATGGGGAATCGCTGCTGGAGTTACTGCTTTAGGAATTGCTTTGGCTGTATTCTTATGCAACACACAATACGTTCATCCTGCTTTAGGAGTTCTCTATAGCGTTCTTATCGGATATGGAATCTTTGCGATGATTTATTGCATTCTTTCTGGCTCCTATATTGGTGATGTATTTGAGTGGTGTGCTGGATTATCTATCAAATTCCCTGGACTCATATTTACGTGGGATTTAGATGGCTTTGCATGGTTAATCGCAATGAAAATACTATTTGCAGTACTCGGATTCTTAATTGGTGTATTTGCGTTACTATTTGCCATTGTTTTTTCGGCCACATTAGGAGCTGTCTCGTTCCCATTTGTATTAATTCATAATGTTCATACTGATTACGAAGATGCTCTTTAGAGGGCATGTTAAACGAAAAAGAAATTGTTAGCTGGATTTATTACGACATTTATGACCTTAGGTCTAGCGTCTTGTGCTAGCGATTGAAAGACCCTTTAATTCAGGCTGTCCAAAAAGACTAAAGAAGATTGAGAGCATTATCGGAAGTCATAGGACTCTTTGCGATAAAACGGTCTAAAGATGGTTTTACCAACAAATCGTTCCAAAATGAAAGAGATTCTTTTGACCTAAAGAAAAAGCCTTCGAAATATTTCTCGAAGGCTTTCGTTAAAACAAGAACAATAAGTTATTTCCGTTCCGCCAAAGCACGATCCAAATCGATTAAAGCATCGGCTTTTTCAGCGAATTTGAATTCTTGGAGCAAGTTCCGCGAGTGTTCTTCTTCCTCCGCCTGCTCATCGACAAACCAACGTAAGAAGCTTTCGGTGCGGAAGTCATCTTCTTTCCGCGCAGCTGCATAGATGGCGTGAATTAATGAAGTAACTAACGCTTCGTGTTCGATTTGGATTTCAAGCGGTTCTTCTAAGGATGCGTACTTTTTGCCGATCATCTTGATGTCGCCTAAGACAACATTTTTGCCTTCTTGATGAAGATAGGCGATGAATTTTTCGGCATGTTCAACTTCTTCTTTGGCTTGAACACTGAACCAAGAAGCAAAACCGTGTAAGCCTTTTTCGTAGTAGTAGTTGGCAAAATCTTGATAGAGGTAGGCGCTTTCGAATTCAGCCTTAATTTGGTCGTTGATCAATTTGGTGATGGTTTCAGAAATTTGCATAATGAATATCGGTGTGTTTCAAACTCCGTAGCACCTTTTTCTCCTTATTGTGGAGTTTGGCAAGCGAACTTGCTTTGCATCTTTACTATAACACAGTCTTGAACAAAGAAAGCAGAAAACGCTTAAGATGGATTGAAGGAAGGGAATCACGATTATTTTTGGATAAGAAAAGGAAGATTAACGACATTTCCAAAGAAGAATCGCCTGGAATGAAATAAGCTCTGTCATTAAGCTACCACAACGGCAGAATGCGGCGCCAACAAGATGGTCTTATCGGTGATTTTTGGTGCTGATCCTAGCGAAAAAAGAATGTTTCCTTGATAGCCGTGGAGGGCAATGCGTTTTGGTTCGTGGCCCAAATTGAAAGCCACCAACAATTTCTCGTTCCCTTTGCTACGCTCATAGACAAGTGGCATCGCATCTTTCACGGGATGGAATTTCATGACGGCATCGTTATCCAAAGCAGGGTGTAGATTTTTAAAAGCAATTAACCCCTTCACATAATTTAAGAGAGAATCTTTCTTGCTAGATTCCGCGACAACAGAGATGCCCTTCCGTTCGGCTATTGAGGGAATCTTGATGTAAGTTTTGTGAGAAGAAGAAAATCCTGCCGTTTTGCTTTCATCCCATTGCATTGGGCTTCTTGCCACTTGTCTTCCATACGCGCCTTCTATTGAAGGAATGCCTGTTTCGTCATTCATTCCGATTTCATCGCCATAATAAAAGAAAGGCACGTTCTTCACGGTTAATAAGAACAAGTAATAATAACGGATTTCTTCCTCACTTAAAGAAGCGCGGATGCGGTTAACATCATGATTGCCACTGGTGAAAGAGACAAATTTTCCCTTTTGATCGGCAAAGGCAAAATCGCTGCTTCGGTTTGCCCACCAAGAATCGAATTCCTTCGTTGCCGCATCAAAGCGGAAGTAGGGGTTCTCACCACGGCATAGGGGATAACCAGTATCGCCGGCGAGCACGAAGTCGATATCAAAACCACCGGATAAGGATTGCTTCGCATTCGACCATTCGGAGATAAAAACGCAATCGGGATATTTTTCTTTACAAGCCCCGATCATCTTTTGCCAGACTTTCGCGGTTTCCTTCTTGTCCGAATCGCGTTTGACTAAGGTTGCTGCACAATCGCAACGGAATCCGTCCGCGCCTTGCGAAAGCCAAAAGAGCAAGACGTCAATCATGTCTTTGATGGTGGATTGAGGGCCGGGATCCGTGGGGCGCTGCTCCCACGGATGTTGAACTTCCGCAAAACCATAATTCAGTGCTGGCTGAATGGAGAAGAAATTCACCATGTAGCTTCCCGTTCGTTCTGAAATCCCACTGACCCAATGGGTTTCGGGATCAGGAGGCATGATACGGTCACTCCAAATGTAGCGATCGGTATATGGATTCTTCTTATCTAAACAGGATGCTTTGAACCAAGGATGATAAATGGAAGTGTGCCCTGGCACGAAATCAAGAATGACTTTCATGCCAAGCTTATGGGCTGCTTTAAATAAGGCATAGGCATCTTGATTGGTGCCATAACGAGGGGCAACCTTCTTATAATCACAGACATCATATCCGGCATCGAAGAAAGTGGAAGCAAAGAAGGGACTGATCCAAATGGCATTGAAGCCAACGCCTTTTAGATAAGGCAATTTTTGGATGATTCCTTTTAAATCACCGATGCCGTCACCATTCGTGTCATAAAAAGATTGGGGATAGATTTGGTAAAAGATCGCATGGTCTAACCAACTTGGATGCTGAATCGTCATAAAAAGACTCCTTTTTCTATTGATTAAATCCATGGTCATTTTAACATGCTGGTCTTACTATGAAAATTATGTATGTTGTCCAAAAAATGAAAAATGTTGCAAATTCTTTTTTCAACTAGATTGCATCATTTTAGGACCGGACAGTCTTTAACTTCTATGTCACTTCTATGTCTACTTCTATGTCACTTCCATGTGACACGGAAGTAATTTCCAAGTCTACTTAAGTTTAACTTTCTCTTGATTTGCCTTGTAAGAAGCGGAATTTCCTTCTTTGGAGACCGTCAAGTAGCCTTGCTTGGCAAGATTTTTTAGAATATCGCGCAGATAAGAAGAAGCACTGAGGTGAAGAACCATGGCAATATCGCTTGCCTTTTTGAATTCGGAATAACAAAGCGAAAGAATCTCACTGTCCAGTTTCGATGGATTTTGAATCGTTCCCAACACTTTAATTCCGTCCGCAGGAACGCGGATGCCTGTGCTCGTTAAATCAGGCAGAACAAGCGTAAATTGATTATTGCGAGAGAAGATGTAAGGCCGATAAATTTCTGGATAGGGTTCGTATTCCTTTGCGATTTTTTCTAGCCCCGTTCCTTTTGCTTCCATCGCGTTGGCATACACCAAAATGGCGGAAATTAATCGGTTTCTTCGGCGAGAAGCGAAAGAAAGCAAATCGTAAGTTATAGAAAGATCTCCCTTGCCGAAAAGATTGCCTGGTGTTGTGATCACCAAACGATTAGGAAATAAATCAACATCGATTTGGGTTCCTTCCATAAGATAGTCACGATGCGCGATGGCGTTAATTAACGCTTCGAATAAAGCGCGTGAAGGGTATGCATCGATATTGATGCGTCCTTGATCTTTCTTGATAAAACCATGATTGATTCGCGGGGAGAGAAAAGCATTCGCGAAATTGAATCCGCCAATCAACGAGCCTCGATAAGAATTGGAAGAAAGAATATAGTCGTCTCCCTTTGTAAATCCTTGGTAAGCAGTGCAAACAATTTCGGTTCGGTCTCCTTTGTAACTGTCGGAAAAAAGGTAAGCTGCCATGGAAAGATGATTTTCAGAATCAAAAAAGCCGATGGAAGAGAGCTCCTTTTCGGTTGGTTTTTTGCCTTTGTTCAGGCTGGCATAAAAAGCGAAAAACGTCTCAAAATCCTCCTCTTTATAAAGAATAGAAGTAATCTGAGAATCATATTGCGGGCTTACACTTTGTCGCATCATTTCACGAAGCTCCTCTTCTGTAGCGGGGCTAGTGAATCCATCCTTTCTAACAAAAGCGGTTATCATGCCATTGTATTTGATGAAAAGCGGTTTTGTAACAGACTCAGAAACCTCGAGCTTTAAGAGATAACGTTCTTTTCCGTGGATCGAATAAGCAATAGTGGAAGTAGCGATGTTAGGAAGAATATTCATATGTTCCTTTATCGTTTGATAAACGAAAAGCTTTTCCGAATCCAAAGCGGAAGCATCCAACCCGATTAACTTGAATGTTTTATCTTCCACGCCGATGTAAAATACGCCACCCTTTGTATTAGCGAACCCGTCCACCGTTTTCAACCACCCTAAAGTATTCGTTCGATCGAGTCTTGCTTTGCACTCGTATTGTTCATCTTCGCTTAAAAACTTCTCATCAATGTCTTTCAGTAACATCGCTAATCACCCTCTTATCTATTATACTTCTATGTCACTTCTATGTCTACTTCTATGTCACTTCTATGTGACACGGAAGTGATTTCCAAGTCTCACTGATCAATACGGTCTTTTTGTGGTTTTAAAATGCAAAACAAAAAAGACCTTAAAAAGCAACGATAGCAATATTTGGCGATCGTTTTCTCTTATCAAAAATTAGCGAAAAATCCGCGCTAGCAAAGCGAATGGATGGATAAATTTTATCTTCCTGTTATTTCCGAAGCCACAAAAGAAGGCTTGCTAATTCTAGGGAAACGCTGGATTAGGAGGTTCTTCTTCAATCGTCGTTTTGTGATAGGAATGAACCAACGGATAGACATAGCTCCGGTTATCCCCCGTGAATAATGGGCGGAGGAAAAAGACTGCCAGGGCCAATTTGCTATCATTTAGGTGTTCAAAGAAAGTGTTAGAAACGTTGTAGGCAAGGGTGATGTTGCCAGAGAATTTGCCACTGTTCCATTCCCCATCTGAATTCATAGAAGCAGAACTTTGGAAAGCATAGGTGTGTGCTTTATCGCAAGGAAGTTCGCCTTCGAAATCAATCTTTTTTTCTTTTGCGTAGGAAGCGTATTCGGATAAGGGGTAGTTCGAACCGGTATAAGGGTCATTAAACGTAAGGGTGGGGAAGAGAAATTTCGAAAGATCCTCGCATTCGACAGCGATATTCAAAAGCAGAATGTTCCCATAAGGGCTTTCATAAAGAGAATAGACAGCAGAAGGGATAAGCTTGTTAATTCCGGCTGCCTTCATGGCGTCAGTTTGAACATTTTTATAAGAAATCACCGATTCATATCCGGACAAATGATAACAAGCAGGTAAGTTGGCATCGTTTGATTCGTTGCATTCGCTGGCGGTGATGTCCGACTGGCACGAGGCAAGGATAAGCGTCAACGCCAATGCTTTTAGCATTCTTTTCGAAAGGGTTTTCATGTTTGCTTTCTCACTCGGCACTGGATGAATTAGAACTACCGTTTTCTTCAGTTCTAATATAGGTTTCATTCAAATATTTTATCGGGTAGACATAACTGCGATCATCCCCTTCGAATAAAGGACGGAGGAAGAAAGCGGTACGGATGAGTTTTTTATCACCGCCATAGTCATACAAGGAATGAGACATGTTGTAGGCTAAAGCGATGGTGCCCGAAAATGCGCCTGCTACCCATGTGCCATTCGAATTCATCACGGGAGATTTCTGGAATGTATAGGAAAACATCTTGTCATAGTGAATTACTTTTTCAATGTCGACCCCTTTTTCTTTGGCGTAGGCGGCATAATCGGAGAGAGGGTAGTCTACTCCCGTATATGGGTCATTAAATGTAATGGTGGGATAAAGAAACTTCGAAAGATCATCGCATTCAACATCGAAATACAGCACCAAAATGGTTCCATAAGGACTTGCATAGTCAAACGTTTTCCGCTGAGGAAAAAGTTTTCTTATGCCTGCCGCTTTCATGGCATCAGTCGGCGCGTCATCTTCTCCGGCCATGAGGACGGAATAATATCCTGGCCAGGGGAAGCAAGTTGGGGGGCATTCCATTGGAGGAGGCGCGCAATTCGTTACCCCTATCCCACAGCTGGTTGGATTACAGAACGCAATGACTAATGATAAAAGTTGTAGGCAATGGTTCATTGTATATTCCTCCATTCAACAAAATGATTGGCGCGTTTATAGATTTCACTAAGTGGAACTTT
>CADAUN010000068.1 GCA_902791085.1 uncultured Erysipelotrichaceae bacterium
GCTCGGCGAGGATGGGTACGCCCGCAGCCACGCGGCCAACGAGAGGCAAAGTAATCGAAGGAAGTCCGGCGAAATTTCCTAAGCAAAGGTGATTATCCGCCATCAAATATTCATCGGATAAGCGATTGCTAGATTGATCAAAACACGGCGCAACACCAGGAGCGGCTGGCAAGAAAATCGCATCGTAGTCGCGGAGAATTGCATTGACTGTCTCTACGATTTTGGCGCGATTCCGTTGGGCACGTAAAAAGAGCTCTTCTTGGTTTTCTCTCATCAAGCAATAAGAGCCGATCACAAAACGGCGCTTGATTAATTCCGAAAAGCCTTCGTTTCTCGCATTAAACATGACTTCTTGATAAGTCTTTCCCCCACGGTAAGGACCGAATTTGATCCCATCAAGATTGGCATCATTGGAGGTAGCTTCCGCGCAAGAAATGACCATATAAGTAGGATAAAGAGATTCTAATAAAGTAGAATCCATCGAAATAAAATCAACACTGGCGCCTTCTTGCTTCAATGCCTCTATAGAACGATTAAAAGCACGTAAAAGTGTTTGATTATTCAAAGAATCATAGATTTCTCGAATCACCGCAATTTTTTTGCCAGTGATGGGTTCCGTCAATTTTGCTTCATATTTTTCAACGGGTCGCGAAGAAGAGGTAGAGTCCTTCTCATCTCTTCCTGCCAAAACGTCAAGCAACACAGCGGCGCTATAAACGTCACGAGTGAAATAACCGACGTGATCTAAGGACGGAGCAAACGGGAACAATCCATAACGAGAGATTCGTCCCCAGGTTGGCTTCATGCCGACAAGGCCTGCGAAAGAGGCAGGCTTACGAACGGAATCGCCAGTATCGGAGCCGAGAGCAAAAGGAACAATTCCATCCGCCACAGAAACGGCGCTTCCACAAGAAGAACCGCCGATTTCATGTTGATGAGAGGGATCATAAGGGTTATAAGTGACACCTAAGTGACCGGTGGTTCCAGTTCCGCCCATGGCCAATTCATCCATGGTGGCTTTGCCAATCAAAACCGCTTTGGCTTCATGAAGTCTTTGGATAACGGTAGCATCAAAAACCGGAACATATCCCGCTAAAATATTGCTTGATGCGGTAGTCGGAATTCCTTTGGTCGAAAAATTATCTTTGGCCACATAAGGAATGCCCCAAAGTGGGTTATCGACTTCTGGTTCGGTTAAAGTGGCAGCAAAAGCTAACGCATTCGTTTCGTTAATAAATTCAAACGCGTTGTCCGTATTGGCTTTGGCGCGAGCCAAAGCTTCTTTTGTCAAATCAAGCGGCGTCGTTTTTTTCTCCACCAACGCTTGGTGAAGTTCCGCTAAAGAGAGATCTAAGTAATTCATTAACCTACCACCTTCGGGAGTTTAATCTGCCCATCTTGTTTGTTTCCTGCATTCTGAAGCGCTTCCTCGCGCGTCAAAGGGGTGGCAGGAACGTCTTCCCGAAGAAAGGAAGTTTCGCAGTCAAAAGGAAAAGTCATTGGCTCATAATTTCCTAAATCGGGAATTTCCCCGATGATTGCCATTTGTTTGGTGAGGATTTTAAATTCGTCCATCAAAGTGTCGTATTGCTCATCTGACATCGTGAAGAGCAGACGATTGGCGGCATCTTTGAGAACCTCTTTTGTGATCGTTTTCATAAGCGTTACCCTAAAAAGGTTACCACTTCTTAGTGGTAATAAGAAGCCTAAAGCCTAGGCGTTTTCTTTTTCGAGCGCCATAATTTTGGCCACTCGTTCCGTATGACGTCCACCAGCAAAGGATGTGGTTAAGAACAAATCCACCCGCGGCATGACTTCTTCCGGCGTCATAAAGCGACCCGCAAAGGCAATCATATTCGCGTCGTTATGTTCACGAAGCAAACCAGAAACAGCATCGTTATAGCCGATGCCGCAACGCACTCCTTTGATTTTGTTCGCGGCCATCGAAATGCCTTCCGCAGAGCCACAGCACACAATGCCAAAACGCACTTTTCCTGTTGCCACGTCTCTTCCAACCGCTGCTCCATAATCAGGGTAATCCACCCGGTCTTCGGAATGTGTTCCTTCGTCTAAGACCTCATAACCTTTTGCTAACAAATGAGCTTTGATGGCTTCTTTTAAAGCGAAGCCTGCATGATCAGAACCGATGGCGATTTTCATTTTGCTTCCTCCCATATCGCTTGTATTTCGTCTAAGGGCAACGCCCCCTGTCTCACCAATGAAATTTGATTTTCCTTTGACAAATCCACAATGGTTGTTGGAATTTTAGAGACACACTCTCCTTTCACAATCCCGCCTATTTTATCTTGAAAATAATGTAATGCTTCTTCATAAGTTCGCGAAGTGGGCTGACCAGAAAGGTTCGCGGAGGTTAAAAGACAAGGAACGCCGACCGCACGCAACACTTTTGAAACATAAGGATCATCAGGAATGCGAACGCCAACGACGCCCGTTCCTAAAGTGACGTGCCATGGCAAAGTCGCTTTAGCGCGCACTAGCACGGTTAATTGGCCAGGCAAAAAATGTTCCATCACGGCTTTGGCTCTTCGGTCGATTTCTAATAAAGGCAAAGCGGACGCCAAACAATCGAACGCCAAAGCAAATGGTTTGTCGGGTTGTCTATTTTTTGTTGATACAAGACGATCAAACGCTTTCCGATCATCCGCCCTGACGGCCAAGCCATATACCGTCTCGGTCGGTAAGGCTAACACTTCGCCATCACGCAAAATTTTCGCTGGTCCTTCTACATTAGAGATATCAAAATATTCCATGCAAAACCCTCTTCTTTTTATTCTTCATAAACAAATAAGAATCGATCAAATCCATTTAAATCTTTCTCAAAGTGGTATTCAGGATGCTTCATATATTGATGGATTAATTTTTCTAGCCAATCCTTCAAATCCGGCGAAATTTCAAAGACCATTAAGATATCTCCAGACTTCACTTTGTGATAATCCCGGAAAATCGATTCGTAAACAGAATGGGCAGGATCAAGCCACAATGCTGACGATGGTTCATAACGACGCACGGATTCTTGCGCATCTTCGGGGTTCAAAATATAAGGCGGATTCGAAATGATGATGTCGAGGTTTGTCTTGTTTTCGATATAGGGGGTTAACGCATCTCCCAAAAAGGTTTGAACGTTCATTTGGTGATCATGAAAGTTTTTCCTTGCGACGGTTAAAGCAGCAGAAGAAATGTCGCTGGCAGCAAAAAGCCAATTTGGAAAAGAAGAATGAAGCGCTAAAGGAATGCAACCGCTCCCCGTTCCGATATCGCCACACACCAAATAGTTGCGTGGATCATAATAATTTCCAATTTCTTCGGTTAACTTTGCCACCAATTCTTCCGTCTCTCCGCGTGGGATCAATACATTTTCATCCACATATAAAGGAATGCCTAAAAAATCGGCCTGATGCAAAAGATATTCGACAGGCATGTCGTCATCTATTAAACGACGGCATTGCTGACGAAATAAGGCATAATGTTTCATGGGTTCATCTTGATGAAGCAAGACATCAATATGTTCCGAATATCCTTCATTATGCATGACTAAAAGGCGAAGGTCATTCGTCGAAACGCCTTTGTCTTTGCCATTAAGGTAGGCTTCGTGCATAGCTTCAGCGATGGTTGGCATCTTGTTGTTCGCTTTCTAAGAGTTTTTGCTCTTGATCATAATGGATTAGGGCATCGATAATGGGCTCCAATTCCCCTTCCATAACCCGGTCTAGTGTGTTCGTCGTAAAACCAATGCGGTGATCGGTCACGCGGTTTTGCGGATAGTTGTAAGTCCGAATCTTTTCACTCCGTTCGCCAGTCCCTACTTTGAGTTTCCGTTCGCTATCGCGTGCCGCATCCTCTTTGGATTGGTAATAGTCTTTGACCTTCGCCCGAATCATACGCATACAAATTTCTTTATTCTGGAGCTGGGCCTTTTCCGTTTGGCAAGAAACCACAATGCCAGTGGGAATATGAGTGATACGGACAGCGGATTCCGTCTTGTTAACGTTTTGGCCTCCCGCCCCTTGAGAACGATAGGTGTCAATCTTCAAATCCGCTGGATTGATTTTGACATCGACTTCTTCCGCTTCTGGCATGACTAACACCGTTGCCGTAGAGGTATGAATGCGGCCAGACGCTTCGGTTTTAGGAACGCGTTGCACCCGATGAGCTCCGCTTTCAAATTTCAATTTGGAATATACGTTTTCGCCTTGAACCATGAAAGAGACATAAGAATAACCACCGGCAGCGCCTTCTTCTCCGTCGATGTATTTGAGTTTCCAGCCTTGCTCTTCGCAATAACGCGTATACATTCGGAATAAATCACCGGCGAATAAGTTGGCTTCATCTCCCCCAACGGCCCCACGAATTTCGACAATGATGTTCTTAGAATCATTGGGGTCTACTGGGATTAATAGGACCTTGAATCGTTCTTCCATCTCTTCCATGCTTTTTAACATGGCTTTTCGTTCTTCTTTCATCGCGTCCGCTAATTCTGGATCACCGCTTTCGATTAAGGCCAAAGCGTCTTTCTCGTCTTGCTCCGTTTTTAAATAAGAACGATAGAGTTGGTAAGGTTCGTCTAACGAAGCGCGCTCTTTGGTCAAAGACGTCAAATGCGCAATATCATTTTCGATGGACGGATCGGCTAATTCTTCATCAATTTCCTCGTGTCGCTTTAGCAAGGCGTCCAATCGCTTTCGCATGCTTTCTTCCATAGTTGTGTCATGCCTTTCTTTTTTTCTTCTCTTATATAGTCTAATGAAGAGAAGAAGGTTCGTTCAAATCATTTCCGCACAAAAGGGCTTTCAAAACCATGTTCTAACTAGTTAGAAAGAAGCCTATCAGGTATAATGACAAATAGGTAACATGTATGTCTTATAAAGCGCTGTATTTGAAATATCGCCCTCAAACTTTTGAAGAGGTAGCAGGACAAGAAGCCATCGTTCGCACCTTAAAAAATGCCTTGGCCAATGATAAATTGGCACACGCTTATTTATTCGCTGGGCCGCGAGGAACTGGCAAAACCACAATGGCTCGTCTTTTGGCAAAGGCCCTCGATTGTTCAGAGGGCATCGGGCATCAATGCAATCAATGTGAAAATTGTCTTGCGATCACTGAAGGCACCCATCCTGATGTCATTGAAATCGACGCGGCGTCCAACAATGGCGTCGATCAAGTGCGGGAATTGATTGAAAAGGTCAATTATTCTCCCATTAAAGGACGTTATAAGGTCTACATTATCGATGAAGTCCATATGATGACAGATGCGGCCTTCAATGCTTTGTTAAAGACGATTGAAGAGCCACCGGAACGCGTCATTTTCATTCTTTGCACCACAGAACCTTATAAAGTTCTGCCGACCATTTTGTCTCGTTGCCAACGCTTCGACTTTGGCAAAATCCCCGAAGAAGAAATCAAAACAAAATTGGCTGATATTTTGCAAAAAGAAGGCGTTACCTTTGATGAGAAAAGCTTGCAACTCATCGTGCGTCTTGCTGACGGAGGGATGCGTGATGCTTTATCGATTTTAGACCAGGTGATTGCCTATTCAGGCTCTTCTTTACATGAAGAAGATGTCTTGGCTATGTTCGGTCTCGCTTCTGACGAAGAAAAAATCGATTTATTAACGGCACTAAAAAAAGGAGATGTTTCTCGCGTCGTTGGGAAATCCGAAGCCTATCTTGCTTCGGGGGTGGATATCCGTCGTTTGGTCACAGAACTCATCAATTTCTTGAAAGATTTGTTGATTTATGAAAAAACCAAAATGCCCACTCTAATGGACAGTTTAAATGAAGCACAAGCACGAGAATTATCGCATTTTATTGGCCCTAAAGACGCCAATCGGATGTTACAAAAATTAGTGACGACGTTAAATGACTTTAAGAACGTCTCGGACATTCGTGCTTTATTTGAGCTTGCTTTGCTTCAATTGGCAACAGACACCCACGAAGAAGAGACAGCAAAGCCAGCTCCAATCGTTACAAAACCGGAACCCAAGCCAGAGCCAAAACCGGAACCAAAACCGGAGCCCAAGCCAAGCGCCAAACCCATTCCTTCGCCGAAAGTAGAAGAAAAGCCCGTTGTTGATGCGCCAGATTGGCTATTAGCGGAAGATCATCCGGTAGAAGAAAGCAAGAAAGCGCCGGAAACGACTCCAAAGCCCAAAACAGCCACGCCACCCGCTCCGCTCGACACTTCAAGCATCACAAAACCTGTGATTGCCACAAGCGGTCCTTCGTTTCACTTGGAAGACGAGCAGCTCTTGGACATCATGGTGTTAGCGAACAAAGGAGAGCGAACGGAACTCGTGAAAAAATGGGATCGTTTGGATCCCTTACGTCTGGACCCGAAATTCGGTGCCCTTGCAAGTTTGCTTTATGAAGGGAAACCTTATGCTCTTTCTTCAGAAGCGCTGATTCTGTCTTACCGTTTTGCCCTCAAAGCCGAACATGCCAATTTGGTTGCCAATCAAGAACCATTGCAGCAACTAGCAGCCATTTTAATTGGTCGCAAAGTGTTCGTTTATGCGATTGATCCTGATGTGCAAGCCCGCGTTCGCGGTATCTATTTCTCAAAAATGCAGCTTGGCCAATTGCCGCGTCGCGACGAAATCAAATTGGTCTTACCCAAAATTTAATGAAAACAAAGGAGAATTCTATTTATGAATCAAATGCAACAAATGTTAATGCAAGCCCAACGCATGCAACGAGAACTTCAAAAAGCACATGAAGCCCTTGAGCAACAAGAATTTGTCGTGGAGAAAGCTGGCTTAGTAAAAGCGACTTTAACGGGGGATCGCAAAATAAAATCATTAGAAATTACCCCTGATGCCTTGAACGCAGATGACGCCGAAATGATTCAAGACACCATTATGGCTGCCGTGAACGAGGCCTTAGAACAAATTCAAGCTGCCAACGACAAGATTGACGAAGAAATCACCGGTCGGAAAGGTGGAATGGGATTCTAATGAAAGAGCTCCCTTCCCTTCAAGCTTTAATCGATTCCTTTGGCAAGTTGCCCGGTGTCGGCGTCAAAAGCGCCGAGCGGATGGCGTATGCCGTTCTTTCGTGGTCTAGCGATGATCGCGCTGAATTTGCAAAAGCTCTTAAAGACGTCAGTGAAAAAGTCCATCGTTGCCCCGTTTGTGGCTTATACACCGAAGAAGAGAAATGCGAAATTTGCCAAGATCCCACGCGTGACCAAAGCGTTCTTTGCGTGGTGAGCGAACCAAAAGACGCCTTAG
>CADAUN010000069.1 GCA_902791085.1 uncultured Erysipelotrichaceae bacterium
ATAGCTAATGAATTAAAAGAAATGGAATTATTAACTGAAAAATTAAATATGTTAAATAGTTTGCTATCAATTTTTAATAATCCTACATTATTTAGTGCAATTACAAATGATACTATTATCAATAGAACAAAAGCAATCACCAACGGCCAAACAACGGCATAAGTAGAATTCTTCATGCCGAACATCGCCACAAAGACATTTCCTTCCGCGGAGTCTATTTCTTCGCTAAAGAGATTAGCAAACATGCACATGATGGCAACAAATGCGGATAATGCAGCAAGCACCGAGAAGACACGGGTAGTGGATCGTTTTTTCATATTCTTTCGTCCTTAAAAACTTTGGCTAAACGCCTAACAGGGGTATTTTATCATGATTTTCCAAGGCGAAAAGAACGAACTCATCAACTTACGTAAAAAAGAGCGGTACAAAAATGGCTCTTTCGATATAATGTACCCATGGAAATCGTAGTGGAATATGGTGTGCTTTTCTTTTTAGGAGCAATTGGCGGTTGGATCATCGAATTATTCTTTCGCCGTTATGTCTCGCAGAAAAAATGGGTGAATCCTGGTTTTTTAGCCGGACCGGTGGTGCCCCTTTATGGATTTGGGATTGTGTCGTTTTATTTCTTTGCCAACGTTATCCCTTGGCAAAGTATTTCTTCGATTTCATGGCTAAATACGTTGATTGAAGTTTTTGCTGCCGGCCTTTTTATGACGGTCATCGAATTCGTTGCCGGTTTGATTTTTATCAAAGGCATGCACGTCAAACTTTGGGATTATTCGAAACGGCCTGGCAACATCATGGGGATTATTTGTCCTTTATTTAGTTTGATTTGGCTAGCCTGTGGTGCCTTATATGTCTATGTTTTTAATCCTTGGTTTGTCCAAATGATGGATGCGATAAGCGCGCAATGGATTTATTGGTCTTTTCCGCTCGGTATCGCCTTAGGAATCTTAATCGTTGATTTTGGTTATTCCGTCCATTTGGCCACCAGAATCCGTCAGTCGATCGCGGATTCCAAAGTCGTTGCTTCTTGGGAAAAAATGAAAGTATCCTTTCAAGAGCATCTTCAAGAACGAAAGCAACATTCGAACTTCTTGCTGGCCTTCTCCACGAAGAAAGAGAATTTTGATGCGATGGTAAGAGAATCCGTGGCGAAGAACAAGAAAGAATATGATGATTGGGTTGCCATGAAAATGGCGAAAAAAGAAGCTCGTAAAGCAAAAAAGAAAGCGAAATAACGCATGTCTTTGCCTGGCATTCTCCTTTGCATCGCATATGGAATCTTAAGTGGTGTTAACCTCTTTTTCTGCGCGAAAGAAAACGAAGTTTGGCGAAAGAGAACGAAACCATTCTGTTTGTTATTGTTGTTGGCTTTCGTATTGGTGATGGACGTCAACGCCTATTTTTTATGGATTGCTTTGCTTTTGGCATGGATTGGGGATGTGCTTTTCTTAGGCAAACAAAAGAAGATTTTTGTAGGGTTAGGAATGCTCTTTTTCCTAGCCAGCCATGCGTTTTATATCGCAGAGATCGCCGCCTTGCTTCCTTCCTATGGCGCGGAAGGAAGTTTTGCTTTATGGGCGTTTTGCATGCGTTTTTCTCCTTTTTTGCTGGTGGTGAGCTTTCCCTTAAGCGTTTGGCTCGCTAGAAAAGATTGGAAAATCGCGTCTGTCGGCGCCCTCTATAGCGCCGTTCTCCTTTGCTTTATCTCCTCTAGCATTTTTGGACTCATTGAGGGATTGGAGGCGGGATTTTGGATGGTGTTTGTTGGTAGCATTCTTTATTTTGCTAGTGACTTCTTTAACGCCTATACCTTATATGGCAAAAGATTCCGTTACCGGGAACTATTTATCATGAGTACCTATTTAGTTGGACAAGCGTTGATTGCGCTTGGCTTTCTTTATACCAAGTGAGGTTCTGCTAAGAAAGCGAGAAGCTCGCGCGTTGCTTTACCGCGGTGTGACACGCGGTTTTTTTCTTCTTCCGAGCAAACGCCAAAATCGAGATTGGCTTCGTCGCAATGAAAGATTGGGTCATAGCCAAAGCCGTGATTTCCCTTTGCTTCTTCTAAAATATGGCCTTTGCAAACGCCTTCATAAACGAGAGGTTCATCGTTAGGGTGTTGCAACAAAACGATGCAACAATGATATTCAGCAGAACGATCTTTTGCATCTTTTAGCAAAGAAAGAACATGGGCATTGACAATGCGATAATCGGCATTTGGTGAAATGGTTTTCGCCCAACGCGCGGAATGAATGCCTGGAAAGTGATTTCCTAAGGCGGCAATTTCGATGCCTGAGTCGTCGGCGATGACAGGCATAGCAAGACGATCCGCGACCCATTTCGCCTTCAAATAAGCGTTTTCTCGATAAGTGGTGCCATTTTCTTCTGCCTCTCCAGTGAGACCATAATCGAGAGGGCTTTTGATTTCGTAACCAAGCGGATTCAAAATTTCAGCATATTCGCGAATCTTATTGCGATTATGGGTGGCGATGAGCAAGGTTTTCATTTTGCTTTTTTCTCCTTTGTTAGCGTTTTGACTTGCAAAATAATCATAGGCGCCAACGCGACGAAAAAGAATGCCAAGGCCACTAAAAACATCACGCGCGAAGGGGTCTTGCCGCCTAAAGCGGGATTGGTTGGATCTTGATAAGAGCTAGTGGGGAAGAAGGCTTGCGAGATTAAGGGGCCAGTTACCATTGGAAGAAGGACGGCAAAAATCATACGGACTCCTTGAAACAAACCGACATCATGAACGGGAGTCTTGTCGCGAATCGCCGCTCCTAAGATGGCAGTGCAAAGAAGATAACCGGTGATTAAGAAAATGCCACACAAGATATCAAGCCAATGAATGGTGGCGGCAAAGAAGAGACCAATTGCCCCAAGCATCGCGGCACCAAGCGAAACATAGAACAAGAGATAGCGGTTGACCTTGTTCATCACGAAAGCGCCGATGAAGACTGTGATCAAAGAAGAAACGATCAAAATGATGCCAAAAGCCAAATAGAAATCCATTCCGGAGCCAAACTCTGCCCCGTAGACCGTCGCATCATTTTGAAAATAGACCAAATAATAAGGCATGAAGGCATTGATGGCGGAATTAAACCCAAAGAAGGTCAATAACAATAAATAGAGTTCACCATTCTTTTTGATCACGGAAGGGCGAAAACCATAAAACAGCTTTTTGCCATAAGATTCTTCACGATTGGGCTCAATTTCATCTTTGGGCAGCAAAAAGAGAGAAAGGATGCCAATGATGGTGACCAATACGCCGCAAATGAGAAAATAAAAGAACCAGCCATGAGATAAGGCAGCAGCAGAATCGGGATAGACACCGGCGGCGATTTGCTCTTTTAAAAAGTCATCGGGAACGGCACCAATATGAAGTGGAATGCCAATCGCAATCATAAAGACATTGGCGATTAACGGCAAAACCGACAAAATGGATTCCACTTTGCCGCGATTTGTTTCATCAGTGTGCTCCGTCACCCAAGCGTTAAAACATGCGTCATTCGATGTGGAACCGAAGAAAGTCATGAGGTTGTCGATGAGGGTCATGACAATTCCAACCCACAAAATGGCACTGGTTTGCTCTTTGGTTATAGACAAGAGATTGTGGTAATTGCAAAGCCCAAAAGTAAATACGGCAACGCCCCATATGATGTAACCAATATTGATGAAAAGTTTTCGCTTTCCGACGCGATCAGACCATAAACCCACAAAGAAGGTGGTCAATGTGGCAGCTAAGGCAGAAGTGATGGTCATCCAAGTGATAGCGTCAGTGTTGCCGGTTTGAGAATACACCCAAAGATTGATGTAATTGTTTTCAATGGCCCAAGCCAATTGGCCAACGAGACCGATGAGCAATAATGAAACCCAAAAACGAGCGCCAAGTTTTTTCACCTTCATAGGGTAACCTCTTTTCTGGCAAAGGATTGCCTTCCTTGTCTTCGATTTTAAAGCGCCTCACCTTGCTTAGCAAGGTAAGAGAAGGAAGGAACAATGGCCTTTTAGAAAGACAAAAATGAAATGGCAAAAGCAAGAGCGAAAAGAATGTCCTCTTCTTTGCAACTTTTGATATTTTTTTGTTTTTTAGAGCATCAAAGGTTGCAAGAAAGAAAAAATTCAATGGATACGATAAAAAAGGCGCTTTAAAAGTGTCTTTTTGCCTGGCAAGAGCAAATGAAAAATCTTTTTTGGGGCAAAGCCCAATTTTGCAATTCGTTTATCAAGAAATGAGAATGCCTTTTCAGGTTATAATAGAGAAAACAAAACACGAGGTTAAAAGATGAAAAAGAAAATCGCCTTCGCTGTAAGCGCTTTAGCACTTCTTGCTTTGGCTTCTTGCCAAAGCCCGTTTGAAGAACAAAAAATCGAGGAAGACAAATTCAATTTAACGATTGCAACCTATTCCGAAGAAGGAGAGGAGACCGTTTTAAAAGAATTGGCTTCTTCCTACCAGAAAACGCATCCAGAAATCAATATCATCGTGAAAACCTTTGGTGGCGAGCTCTTCCGTAATTACATGACGAAATACGCCTCTAACCAAGATAAACTCCCTGACATGATTTGGATGCCAGACGATCAATTTGCCGCTTTTGCCGATGGGGGATATTTCTTGGATTTGCGTTCATTTTATGAAGCGAGCCCCGAGACAAGCTATAGTAACTATTATTCCTCGATGTTAAATGCTGCGTCATATATTGGGGAATACAAGCCGCTTTCCGAAGATACCGATCCAAAATATGGCATTTATTATGCGCCACGCGACTACGACAAGATTGGTATTGTCTATAACACCAAATTGTTCGAAGAATATGACATCGCTGTTCCTTCGATGGAAAACTGGGACATGAATGCTTTCTATGCCCTTTGCAAGTCCATCTCTGCCAAATTGGGAAGAGGCAGTAACCGTGTGATTACGTTGAATAGCTGGTGGGAGCCAGTTTATACCACTTTATTTAAAGAATTAGGCGGCGATGGATTAGTTACCGCCGAGGGAAAATGCAATTTGGGAAGTGATGCTAACCGCGCTGTTGAATCGTCTTTATACGACAATTTGTTTGCGGATGAGAAAATCATGCAGTCGCAAGACAATGATTTCACACGTGGTTTAACTTTTATGACCGTTGTGGCGCGTCCGCGTGTCGCTGGCTTTAAAACCAAAATGGCCGGGTTACGTGAAGATGGCAAATCTCCGATTGATTTCTTGCCAATGCCTTGCAAATCGATTGCTGCCGGTTGTTCTGGTTATGGAATTGTTAAGAAACATGCCGAAGAAGTGCGCGAAGTCAAAGGAGAGAAACGCACGGTCAAAGATTTGGCGTGGGACTTTATTAAATACATCATTACGGAAGATGGCCAGGAAGCCGCCGGAAAGACGGGATTAAGCGTTCCTGTCCTCAAATCTTTAGCAAAAACAGGGGAGTGGCGGAAAGCGATTGATGCCTCTTTAAATCACGATGCTTGGTTAGCAGGTGAAGAACTTCGTTTGACAACTTATAACATCTATAAGCCGAATGCCCGCGCTCCTTTGCGGGATTTAATGACCGCTTTTATGAGCAACTTAGAAAAGCAAGCGGAAGGAAAACCGGAAAAACGCGAAAAACTCATTTCTGACTATACGAACGAATTTAACAAAAAAGCCGAGGGGAATCTTCTTTAACCATGGAATTGGTTGCACCAAAGAGAAAAAAATCAAATTCCCGTTTTTGGCATACGTTTCGGCAAGAAGCGGAAGGCTGGATTTATGTGATTCCCGTCCTAGCGGGGGTGATTATCTTCACTTTAATCCCTATGATCGTGTCTTTGATTTATAGCCTTCATGATTACGATCCAACCAAAGCCACGAACCAATTGACCAATTTTGGGTTTCAAAACTACGTTCGGATTTTTACGTCTGGCTGGGATGAGGTCGGCCATTCCTTGTTTATCACTTTCCGTTACGCCATTGTTACGGTCATTTTAGGCATGGTAGGTTCTTATGCTTTAGCGTTATTTTTGAACTTAAAACACCGTGGGGCAAAAGTCTTTCGTGTGATTTATTATTTGCCTTGTTTAATTCCGGCCGTGGCAAGCACTTTATTATGGAAAGATATCACTGGCGTGAATGCTGGGTACATCAACTTAATCTTGGAATCCATCGGTTTGCCACCATATCGCTTTTACGAAGCGAAAGAAACAGTCTTCCCGACCATTTTAATGTTGTCGGTGTTTGGCTGGGGCGGAGCGATGATTCCCTGGCTTGCGAGCATGCAAAACATCCCAAAGGATTATTATGAAGCAGCGGAAATCGATGGCGCTAACGCATGGCAAAAGCTGATTCATATCACTATTCCTTTGACCACGTCCATGATTTTCTATCTTTTGATTACTTCTATTATTTCTTTGTTACAAGTGTTCTCAGCTTTCTATCCTTTAAAGAACGGCATTATCGACAACGAAATCAATTTCTATGTGATCATGGTATATGACCGCGCCTTTGTGACACCGAATACCTTTGGCTATGCTTGCGCCTTATCCTGGTTCTTATTCGTGATTATCGGCGCGTTGACCGCTTTGATTTTTAAAACAAGTAAGTGGGTGTATTATGGAGAAGACAATTAAACACGCTAACCGGCGGAAATCCGCCAAAAAGATTGTGGGAAGCGTTCTTTTTTATTGCTTTGGCGTTTTGCTTTCGCTGTTCTTTTTGTTCCCTGTTTATGCGTTGCTAATCAAATCGGTGATGCCGGATTTTCAGCTTTATGAAGAACCGTCTTTGTACCCAAAGTACTTGAATTTCGCTCCCTATGGAAAAGTGTTTTCGCCGGAATATCTCTGGTATTTTCGTAACACCTTCATTGTTTGCGTTCTTTATATTCTAGGGACGGTATTGGCAGGCAGTTTCACCGCTTATGGTTTGACCAAAATGAATTTCCACGGCAAAAACGCGGTGTTCGCGATTATTTTGGTGACGGTTTTCTTACCCGGTGTTGTTACAGGCATCCCCCTTTATATCGTATATGACCATATGGGCTGGACGGGAACGTTATATCCCTTGTGGGTTCCGGTTTGGTTTGGCGGCGGCGCTATGACCATCTTCTTAATCCGCCAATTTATGCGTGGCATTCCTAATTCTTTGACCGAAGCGGCCATCTTAGACGGCGCCTCTTCCTTCCGCATTTATTGGCAGATTATTTTGCCGATGA
>CADAUN010000070.1 GCA_902791085.1 uncultured Erysipelotrichaceae bacterium
TTGCAGTTCTTCTAAACTGGCATTTTTTAAAGCGTCTAACGTCGCGTAATTCTTCCGTAAAAGCTCTTTGCGTTTCTCTCCGATGCCACTCACGCCGTCGAAAATCGAAGAATGCATCGCTTTGATTCGTTCGGACCGATGAAAGGAAATCGCAAAACGATGAACTTCGTCTTGCATTCGCATCAATAAGAAAAACATGGGAGATTGGCGATCTAAGGGATACGTTTTTTCGTCTTTATCGATGATGCCTTCTGTCTCGTGACGATCGTTTTTATAGAGGCCAAAGACAGGGATCGAAACGCCGACGGATTCTAACGCCTCTAAAGTCGCATGAACTTGAGGCAGTCCCCCATCCGTCAAAATCAAATCGGGATAGGACAAATTCTCTTCTTTTAATCGGCGATACCGACGAGAAACCACTTCGACCATCGAATGATAATCGTCGCCCGCGTTCTTCGGATCGAGGTGAAATTTTCGATACATCCCTTTCACCGGCTCACCATTGATGTAACAAACCATCGCCCCAACGGGATTTGATCCTTGCAAATGCGAATTATCGAAGAGCTCAATGCGATAAGGAGCGTTGATGCCTAATAATTTTCCTAACGATTCTAAAATGGCCTCGTTATCATCCGTCAAACGTGCCGATTGGAAATGATTGTCCAATCCTTGACGGGCATTTAACGCCGCCATATCGATTTGTGACAAAAGACGGCCTTCTTTTGGAGAAAACACTTTGGCGGTTGGATAAACGGAGACGAATTCTTCGGCCATTCCGTCAATGTTACAAAGAATCTCGGTCGGCAAATCATTGTTTTGATAATATTCTTCAATTAATTCCGTGGCTTGTGAGGCACCTCCCTCAAAAGAAGGAACCACGCGGACTTTTTTTCCAAGGAGCAAACCATTGCGGAACGTCAAGATGCTTAACGCCAAATAACCATCTCTTTCGGCATAGGCAAAAACGTCTCGGTTCGTGCGATCGCTTTGTAGTTCCACCGCTTGCTTCGCCGTGACTCTATGAATGGCATCGATGGTCTCTTTATAATAAGCGGCATCTTCATAACGCATCTCATCCGACGCCTTTTGCATCTTTTCCGTATATTCTTTTAATAGAAAGGCAGTATTTCCGTCCAAGAACGATTTGATTTTTTCATAAAGCTCTTGATAAGTCTTGGGGGATATTTCGTTCACGCAAGGCGCAAGACACTGCCCCATATGAGCATACAAACAGGGCTTTTTCCCTAATGTCTTGCATTTCCGAGTCGGATAAATTCGATTCAGTAAATCGATGATGGCAAAGGCATCGCTGGCATTGGGATACGGGCCAAAATAGAAATAACGTTTATCGTCCGCGTGACGGGCAATTTTCAAGAAAGCATCGCTTTTCCGAATGGCAATGTAAGGATAATGCGAGTCGTCCATCAGCATAATGTTGTAACGAGGGTGCAACGTCTGAATCAAATTCATTTCCAAGATGAAGGCTTCTTGATCGGTGTGCACTTGGATAAAATCAAAATGATCGACGTGGTTTACCATCGCAAGCACTTTCCCCGTTTGGGGTCGCAAAAAATATTGAGATACGCGCCGTTTTAGATTTTTAGCCTTGCCCACATAGATGATGCGGTCGTTTTTGTCTTTCATTTGATAGACGCCAGGACGATCGGGTAACAAGGCGATTTGTCGTTTTAAAGATTCGCTAAGCACCATAATTATTTCAAATACACGATGGTGGCTCCTCCGCCGCCTTCGTTCCCGTCCGCTCCTTCGTAATGATCGACGAACTCCTTATGCGCATCGAGATAATCGCGAACCACTTTTCGTAAGACACCGCTGCCCCATCCGTGAATGATTCGCACGCGTTTAAAGTGACGTATACGGCAGTCGTCCAAATATTTTTCTAGATGCAACTTCGCTTCTTCTGCTCGTTCTCCGATTAAGTTGAGTTCTAAGGGGACCGATTTATGAAACGCGAGATCATCTAAAGACAGCGTCGAAGAGACGGTCTTCTTTTTCTCTATTGGCTCCTCGACACGAATGGCTTTCTCGCTACGTGTTTTGAAAACAATACCTTCGGGCGAAGTCACTTCGATTCGATTTCCTTCTTTTTTTGTGATGCGCCCACTCGTGTATAACGAAGGCAAATTGACGTAGTCGCCGACGGATAAATCCTCATGATATTCTTCTTCCTTCGGATGGTCTGGCTCTAATTCTTCTAATCTCTTTTTGGCATCGATTACTTCGTGGAGCTTGACTTTGCCTCCTTCGACGGAATGCAAAATCTCATCCATTTGAGATTCATAATCGGCTAACATTCGTTTCTTTTTGGCTTCGACATCCGATAAAAAATGTTCCTCACGCAAAGCCAAGGCAGCCTTAGCAGCATCAAATTTGGCCTTTTCTTTTGCCAATTGCGCTTTTTCTTGTATCAGATTCGCCTTTAAATCTTCTGTTTCTTTCGTGACGGCAGAAAGTTTTGCAATCGTTTCCGAAACGGATTGGTCTTCTCCTTCTTCCAAAAAGGTTTTCGCGTCAGTTAGCACTTCTTGAGGCAAGCCAAAACGTTTGGCCACCACGAGGCCATAGGATTCGCCTGGCAAGCCCATTTTGAGTCGATAAGTGGGCAACAAATTCGCTTCGTCAAACATCATGGAAGCATTGGTGACTTCCGGATGAGACAACGCATAGGCTTTTAATCCTTCAAAATGGGAGGAAATCATCGATAAGGCGTGCTTACGAAGCAACGCGCGAACAATCGCCAAAGCGATGGCTTCTCCTTCTTTAGGAGACGTGCCCGTGCCGACTTCATCTAACAATACCAAATCTTTTCCTTTTACAAGATTAAGAATCTCCCC
Organism: uncultured Erysipelotrichaceae bacterium; assembly: GCA_902791085.1. GTDB lineage: Bacteria > Bacillota_I > Bacilli_A > RFN20 > CAG-826 > UBA4951. The sequence continues at coordinate 2,856 of CADAUN010000070.1, forward strand.
CACATTTTTCATATGGCCAGAGAAGGTCGAAAGATTGTCCGAAAGGGATTGCGAGTCTCCAATGTCTACGAAAATATGAGGGAAATAAGACAAAGAAGAGCCTTGTTCTGCCGGAATCGGTAACCCTGCTTGGTTCATTAAAACCAACAAGCCTAGGGTTTTCAAAGCAACGGTTTTGCCCCCGGCATTCGGCCCCGAAATCACCACCAAAGAGGTCTTTTCGTCTAAATGAAAATCATTCGCGACCACTTTTTGAGGATCGAGTAAGGGGTGTCTCGCCCCATAAAGATCAATCAAAGGACGGGAGGAAGCGACAGCAATATGGCCATGAATGAGTTCGGCATAACGAGCTTTGGCCATCCATAAATCAAGTTGGGCGATTTTCTCGTTGCTTTCTAGCAAGGCATCACCACTTCCTGCCACTTCTTGTGACAAAGAAAGTAACAAACGATGAATTTCTTCCCGTTCATCGTTGCATAACTCCGCCATTTTGTTATTCATCTCAACCAATAATTCTGGCTCGATGAACGTGGTTTCACCGGTGTTAGAAATATCTTGAACAATCCCTTTGACTTTGTTTTTATACGCATTTTTGACCGGCAAGACATAGTGCCCATTTTTAAGGGTCATCGTAACGTCAGACAGGTATAATTTGTTGCTTTCCAAGACGAATCCCAATTTCTTCTTCATTTGGGATTCTAAGCGGCGAATGGAAGCGCGAATGGATTTTAATTTTGGCGAAGCGTCGTCATAGATCGACAAATCCGGAGCAATCACGTGATGGATGTCTTTTTCTAAGAACGTCAGATGAGGAAAAGTAGAGACATAATCTAATAATTCCGTTTCTTCATTGACACCACGAAAAAAAGCGCAGATGCCTTCGGCATTTAACACATCGCTGGCGATATGTTCCAAATCATCAGGAGACAAAGCGCCGCCTTTCTTAGCCGCTTGCACGAAGGGCGTCAAATCGGAAGAAACGTCAAGCGGGATCGCCCCGTGACGGGCCACCAAATCCATTGTTTCTTCCACGAAATTTTGTTCGCGAGAAAGACTCTTGGCGTCAGGGTACATCATTAAGGATTCTGCCTTCTTACCACCCCGTTCCGTCTTGGTCTTGCTTTTTAGGGTTTCCCGAATGCGGGAAAATTCAAATTTCTCGTAAGCGTCTTGCATAACGGCTTTATTATAGCATTCTCCTTTTCTCCTTCGTGCTAGAACGCCTGAAAACATGGTAAAATCTTAAAAATGGAAAAACAAAATTGCTCCACTTATCGTTTCGCGCCAGATTTGGAAACCCGAGAAAAAATGAAGGCGTTCTATCGTCCTTTTCAAACGGAAAACGCCAATCCTTATCTTGATTTTTTTGCCTCTTCACCCGCGGTTTCTATTTCAATCTATAAGCCAAACAAAAAAGGTGTCGTGTCTGTTGTTTTTCAAGGAAAGGACGCGTTAAAAGAGGCACAAAAATGGAATCCTGATGCTATCCTTAATGAAGCGAAGGAAAAGGACAATACCCCACAAAATCGCTATCCCCAAATCGGGAGCGATGAAGTCGGAACCGGTGACGTTTTTGGCCCTGTCATTGTCGCTGCCGCCTTCGTCAGAGAAAGTGATCTCCCCTTATTGTCTTCGCTTGGCATCACTGATTCGAAAAAAATGACGGACGAGAAAATTCAAGAAGTCGCGCCTCTTTTGCTTCAAAATTTAGATTATTCTCAATTATCCCTTCCAAACGTTAAATACAACGCCATATCTTCTTCTTATAATCTAAATGCCATAAAAGCCAAAATGCATAATCGTTGCCTCTCCAATTTGGCTTCCAAATACCCAGAGGCCTATCGTTATCAAGATCAATTCGCCCCGTCACGTCTTTATTATTCCTATCTGAAAGATGAGCCAAACCCTTTAAAAAACATTGTCTTTCATGTTCGTGGGGAGTCTCTTTTTCCTTCCGTGGCCGCGGCAAGCGTCATCGCTCGTTATTCTTTTTTGAGAAAAATGGCCGTTTTAAATCAAACCTATGGCATGAATTTTCCGTTTGGCGCGGGGAAACCCGTCGATGAATTTTTACCGTTATTCATTGCCCGTTATGGGAAAGAAAAGCTTCGCGACGTCGCGAAGCTTAATTGGGCAAACATCAAAAAATTAGGATGCTAAAGGGTGTAGACTTTCTAATACCGATTGAAAAGCTGGAGGGATAGGTGCTTCAAAATGAACCGGTTTTTTCGTCAATGGATGAATGAAGCTCAGACGATACGCGTGTAACAACTGCCCTTCTGAATAAAGCGATCGATTCCCGATTCCATAAAGAGGATCACCTACTACCGGATAGCCAATCGCGTCTAAATGAACGCGAATTTGATGCGTTCTTCCCGTTAATAGACGGCAAGAAATCAAAGTATATCCTTCGTGGTAACGAGTGATCACATGAAAGAAAGTGATGGCCTCTTTGCCCGAATGCAAATTGACGGCAAATTTCACGGGACTTTTTGGATCTCGACCGATTGGCGCGTCAATTTTGCCGTCATTTTCTTCGATAATGCCTTTGACTAAAGCGTAATATTCACGATGCATCGTATGGTCGAGAAGCTGTGCTTTTAAAAAAGCGGCGGCTTCATCTGTTTTGGCGACGCAAAGAAGGCCAGAGGTGTCTTTGTCGATGCGGTGAATGATACCCGGACGCAAAGGATCTCCTTCGTCGGCTAATTCTTTTTCGTGATAGACCAAGGCATTCGCCAAAGTGCCTTCAGGATGCCCATTTCCCGGATGAACAACCATGCCGGCAGGCTTATTCACAATCAAAAGACATTCGTCTTCATAAACGACGTTTAAGGGAATGTCTTCCCCTTTTACATCCCATGTTTTGGCCTCATATGGCTCATAGGAAATCACATCTCCGACTGCCAAAATCAAATGAGGTTTGGCAGTTTTGCCATTCCAAAGAATCTTCCCTTCTTTCATCCAAGATTGGACTTTGCTTCGCGAAGGCGCCACTCCTTTTGCCGTCAAAAAAGTATCGAGTCGCTCGCCTTTTCCTGTTTCGTCCACCACGATCTTTTCCATTTATTAATCCTTCTTGGCAGCATCTTTGATGGCGCGCACAATCGTCAATACAATCAAAATGGCAACGGCGACTACCAAAGCGGAATCCGCCACGTTAAAAATCGCAAAACTGTCTTTATCCGCACCAAAGAGATAGAATTGGAAGAAATCCACGACGCCAGAGAATCCCACGATATTGTCCCAATAAAAAGTGCGGTCAATCGCGTTTCCTAAGGCACCAGAAAAGGCTAAAGCCAAAACGGCGTTCATCCAACGATCGTTCTTTGGCAAATTCTTCCACCAATACCAAGCTAAAGCCCCGCTTGCCACCCAAGAGATGACGATAAAGACGTAACGCGCCCAAACCACATTATCGCCAAAACCAAAGGATGAGCCTTTGTTAAAGCTTAAAGTAAGGTAAAAGAAATCGGGGATAACCTCTTTGGAAAAGGCGCTAGACAAATGAGGATTCTCGTGAATGGGATGGGTATGAAAATAGTTCACCACTCCCCATTTGCTGGCCAAATCGATGACAAGCAAAAGAACGGCCAGCCAAAGAAAGCTGAAGAAAAAGGTTTTTCCGTTCCAGCGGAATTTGGTTTCTTTTTCCGAAGTTCCTTTGGCTTTGGTGACTTCATCCTTCATTGTTTTTCCTCAATGGCTTCTTCGCAACGGGCGCATAACGTAACGCCATTCTCCCGTTTGACGGCATCTTTTTTATGGAGACGGCAACGTTCGCATAAAGGATCGTTGTCCACTTCGATGACAATCGAATCTTCGCCTTTTTCGACTGTGGCTTCGCTTACTCCAAACAAACGGGCGCGTTCAGCCCCATCGACGCTCTTTAATAAAGATACCAAATTTTCATCCGGGAGATGAAGGATTGCTTTGGCGTCGCTTGATGAACCGATATGCCCTTTGGCTCGTTCTTCTTCTAGGGCTTTTAAGACGCGATCGCGTAACGACAAGAATTGTTGATACTCCATCAAATCCTTTGGCTCATAATGATGGCTTTCTTCCACCATGCGTTCCAATTGAGGAGCGGCTTTCTTCACGCCAGGAAGATAGGAATAAACTTCGTCCATCGTAAAGGAAAGGATTGGGTTCCAAAGCAAGCAAAGCTCATAAGTCAATGAATATAAGACGTATTGAACCGCTTTTCTTCGTGGCGCATCCGCCGCTTCGCAATATAAGATGTCTTTGGCAAAATCGAGATAAAAGGAAGATAACTCCACCATAAA
>CADAUN010000071.1 GCA_902791085.1 uncultured Erysipelotrichaceae bacterium
ATCCACACCTTCTTGGACACGTTTTAGCAATAAATCCGACAAATATTCCTCTAATTCAGGGTGAGAATGATCTAGGTCGATAACATCGCTCCAAACTCCAGCACGATTTCCGAAGTTGCCATTCTTGTCATGATAAAACCATTCGGGATGGGTTTTTGATAACCGAGAATCGCAAGAGGTGTGATTATAAACAACATCGAAGATTAGTTTCATTCCATGACGATGCGTGTCATGGATAAGAGATTTGAAGTCTTTTTCCGTTCCGTAATGCGGATCCAGCGCTTCATAATCTTCGATTGCGTAAGGAGATCCCCAGCTGCCCTTTCGGTTTTTGACTCCGATAGGATGAATCGGCATGAGATAAAGAATATCCGTTCCTAACGCCTGGATTTCATCTAAATGAGCGGCGACACCGTTAAATGTTCCTTCTGGCGTAAAATCGCGAACGAATACCTGATAAATCAAGGAATGCAACAATTCTTTCTTCATTTCTTTTCTTCTCCTTGGCGGTTGGTAGATTCAATTTCTTTTCGAATCCAAGCGGACAATTCATCCGTAAAGTCTTCTTTTTGATAACGATAAGTCCAGTTATTAGAAGACAACAATGAAGGTGTATTGATGCGTGCCTCGTGCCCTTTGGCTAACAAATCCCACAAAGGGAGAATGGCAATATTGGAGGGCGAAGCGTAACAAAGTTCAACGGAAGAACGAACGATGTCTTTTGCGTTTTGCTTCGGCATAGGCAAAGCAAAATGCGCGCATTCTTTCGCTAAACGTTCGTAGAAGTTTTCCTGATCTTTTGCATTATAAGAGGTATAAAGACTTAATAGAGGCTCATTATCGTGCGTTCCGGTATAGCAAACGGAGTTCTCAGGAGAAAGAGAAGGAAGATTCTCCATTTCGCTTTGTGGCCCGAAAGCAAACTGCAACACCTTCATTCCAGGGAAAGTGGTCTTTTTTAATAATGCCTTGACTTTCTCGTCCATATAGCCGAGATCTTCTGCGACAATCGGAAGATCCTTTTCTCCTTCAAACAAATCAAAACCGGGTCCGGGTAACCATTTTCCATTCCGCGCCGTCTTCTCCCCATAAGGAATGGTGTAATAGGCAGAAATGCCACGGAAATGGTCGATACGAAGGATGTCATACAAGCTGAGATTGTATTGAATTCGTTCCTTCCACCAACGATATCCCGTTTTCTTTTGCGCGGCCCAATCATAAATGGGATTGCCCCATAATTGGCCATCTGATGTGAAAGCATCTGGAGGGCAACCCGCTACCAATACGGGATTTCTCTTTTCATCCATCAAAAACAATTCAGGATGCATATATGCTTCTAATGAATCACGAGCGACATATAGAGGCATATCACCCATCAATAGAACGCCTTTTTGATTCGCGTATTGTTTTAGAGCACGAAATTCTCTCAGAAATTCAAATTGGGTCCACAAATAAAATCGATAAGTTTCTTGGTGATCGCGAATGAATTTTTGTGCTTCTTCCGGACGATAAATCCGTTCATTTCCCCAATCGTTCCAAGCAGCAAAGCCATGTTGCTCTTTTAATGTCATAAAAGTGGCAAAGTCATGGTACGTCCCTTCATTTTGAAAAGTGAGAAAGGCCTCGTCGTCTCTAGAAAAGCGTGAGAATGCTTTTTTTAACAACGGAATCCGTTCACGAAACAATGCACCATAATCAATCCGTTGGGGATTCGTTTTGGTTTCCGAGTTCGCTTCCGAAACGGTAAGTAACCCTTGTTTTACCAATTCTTCCAATGCGATGAAATAAGGGTTTAATCCGACTACGCTTGGAGATTGATAAGGAGAATCGCCGTAACTCGTGACAGTCAAAGGCAATAATTGCCAAATCCTCACCTTGCTTTGCTCTAAAAAATCAACCCAACGATAAGCTTCGTTTCCTAAAGATCCGATGCCATGGGAATTTGGCAAAGAGAAAAGAGGCAACAAAATGGCGCTTTGCCGTGTATGCGTTTTAGGATTCATGGTGTCTATCCCCGCTTTCCTTCTTGATTATAAATAATTTATGCATGAGCAGTGGGAGAAACACATCGAAGAAAAATAGGAACGAAAAAATCAAAACCAATATCCAATAATTGCTTTACGATAAATTTACAAAAGAAAATAACGAGTAGACTACGACTATTTTATTCAACAGTTTGTTATTTTTTATGAAAGAGATTTGACTATTTTTCAAAAGTGATTATTATTTGTAAGCGGTTTCAGAAAGGCCAAGCAAATTTCCTGTTGGGGTTTGTGCCGGCGTTCTTGAACCGACACCCGAAATTCATTGAGAATTCGGGCGCGAAGGATATTTCAAAAAGGAGAATTTCATGAAAAAGAAAATCCTTGGCGTTGCCTTGCTTGGCTTCGCCGTCGCGGCTTTAGCCGGCTGCAACAAAACTGATGATGGTTCCATCATCCTCTTGAATTTCAAACCGGAAATTCAAGACAAATGGGGCGAGATCCAACAAGCGGTGAAAGATGAGCTCGGATTCGAACTCAAAGTTTCTACTGCCGCTTCGGGTCAATACGAAAGCACGCTTCGTTCGACCATCTCGACCGACAAATCCCCGGCCATTTTCCAAATCAGCGGATTGGTTGGTTACAAAAACTGGGAGAAATACGTCTCCGATTTAGATGGCGCTGAAGTCACCAAAGCTTTGTTAAACGATTCGCTCGCCTTAAAAGTTGACGGAAAAACGAAAGCCATCCCAGTCACCGAGGAAGGCTATGGCATCATCTACAACAAAGCCATTGCCGATCGTTATTTTCAATTAGACGGTCACGTTGCCAATGTGAATTCGATGGATGACGTGAAATCCTATGACACTTTGAAAGCAGTCGTCGAAGATATGCAAGCCAAAAAAGAACAGCTTGGTATCGAAGGCGTCTTCTGCCCTTCTGGTTTAGGCAGCGATGATTCCTGGCGAATTACTGGCCACACCTTTAACATGGCTTTGATCCAAGAATTTGGCTTGATGACCAGTATGCCGGACGAGATTCAATTCTCTGGAGCGACTCAATATCGTAATTTGATCGATCTTTATGTGAAGAACTCTACCGTATCGAACACGGCCATGGTGGACACGACGCAGACCGATTCATTCAAATATTTCCAAGACGGGAAAACACTCATGGTTCAAAATGGACAATGGGCGACCAACGGTTTGACGGGAAAAGGTGCAAAAGCAGAAGATCTTCGTTTCCTTCCGTTGTATTGTGGCTTAACAAACGAAGCTTATCCGGAAAACAAACAAGGCATTTGCATCGGCACCGAAGCTTATTGGTGCGTCAATAGCAAGCTCTCTGAGAAGAAACAAGAAAACGCCAAGAAATTCTTGAATTGGCTCTTTAATGGCAATGGCGAAAAGTATGTCGTGAGCGAGCTTGGCTTCAACGCTCCTTTCAAAGATTTCGCTTCCAAAGCCGAATTGGCTCAAACTGATCCGTTAGTCAAAGAGGTTACCGCTTGGATGGCCAAAAAGGATGTCACAAATCTTCCTTGGAATTTCGCCTTTGTTCCAGATACTGACAACCAACGCACCGACCTGGTCAACAGTTTGAAGAAATACTATAATGCTAATTATAGCGATGCGACTTGGAACGCCTTGGTCGAAAGCGCCAAGACCACTTGGAAGAAACTAGCTGCTGCGACCAAATAATAGCCGTCAGTAAACTATTGTTGCTACCGCAAGGCTGCCAAGAACCGCATCCTGGCAGCCTTGTTTTCCACAAAGGAGTGACCAATGCAACGATATTACGAAAAATTTGCCGTCATATTTTTACTTCCTTTGCTGGCCTGCTTCGTTTTGGCTTTTGCTATCCCTTTTGTAATGGGAACTTTTTTGTCTTTTACCGACTACATTTCCATGAAAGACTTCACGTTTACGGGGCTAAAGAGCTACCAAACGGCTTTTGATACAACGTATGGTACGCCTACTTTTTGGACGGCATTAGGACGAACTACTCTATTTGCAGCCGTTTCGATTTTGACCATCAATTTCAACGCCTTTGTGCTGGCGCTTCTTTTAACAAAAGGACTGCGCGGATCGAACATTTATCGTTCGATTTTCTTTATGCCGAACTTAATTGGCGGCATCGTTCTTGGCTATATTTGGAAAATGATTTTGAACGGTATTCTACAAACGTGGAATTCCAATTTGAGCATGAATCCTTGGTATGGATTCTTTGGCTTAGTCATCTTAATGAATTGGCAACAAGTCGGCTATATGATGATTATTTATATTGCTGCCTTGATGAATGTGCCCACAGATTTGAACGAATCCGCTGAAATTGACGGTGCAAATAAATGGCAAACTACGTGGCATGTCACCATTCCTATGGTCATTCCTTCTTTTACCATTTGTTCTTTCTTGACGTTAACCAATTCTTACAAACTATACGATCAAAACATCGCCTTATCGGGCAACAGCCCCGAAACCAATTTGCTTGCTGCGGATATCGTTTCGACCACGATTTCGCATGGCAATTTAGGACCAGAGCAAGCAAAAGCGGTGGTTTTCTTCGTAATCGTGGCTGCGATTTCCGGATTGCAGGTTATGTTGACTCGTAGAAAGGAGGTCGAAGCGTAATGGCAAACGAAACGACTTCTTATCCATTTCATTTTCAAGACGCGTTGGCGATTAATCGTAATTTGGGTTACGACGAAGAAGACGCCAAAACCGTCCTTTATGACGATTGCTTAACGTTAAAGAAAGGCGACCGTACCCCTTTAGAAAAATATGGTTTTAAAGGCGATCCAAAAGACATTGGGCGATATCTATATCGCGAATTAAAGCAAAAAGAAGCAGAAGATCCTTCTTTTTTGCCACCGCAAGTATTAAAAAGCGCCTCAAAAAAACGGCAACGGATTGTTTCTAATACGGTGGTCTATTTCTTTTTGACTTTGATTGCCTTGGTGGTGATTCTTCCGGTATTGATCGTTCTTTTGAATTCTTTTAAAAACAACGGCGGTATCGCAAGAGAAACCTTCTTATTCCCCAACGCAGAATCTTTTGTAGGAATTCAAAATTACGTTTCGGGGTTTGAAAAGACGCAATTTCATAAAGCGTTTGGAATTTCCCTATATATCACGGTTGTTTCTACCGTCTTCATTCTTTTGTTCTCTTCTATGACGGCATGGTTTTTGACCCGCGTCAAAACCTGGTGGACCAAAGTGATTTATTACGCGATTTTGTTCTCTCAAGTCGTCCCTTTCCAAATGGTTATGCTTCCAATGAACCAAATCGCAGCAGATTTAGGCATCAATCATTGGTATAGCATTCCGATAATCTATGTTGCTTTTGGTGCAGGTTTGTCCGTCTTTATGTATGCCGGATTCGTCAAATCCGTTCCTTTAGAAATTGAAGAAGCGGCGATGATTGATGGCTGCAACCCCGTTCAAACCTTCTTCACCATTGTGTTCCCCATTTTAAAACCTACTACCGTTACTATCGCCATCCTTAACGTTATGTGGATTTGGAACGATTACCTCTTACCATATATGGTTTTGGGACCCTCCATTGGGGAAACAACGATTCCTGTTGCCGTCCAGATGGTTTCATTAGGATCATATGGGGCGCAAGATATGGGCTTAATGATGGCAATGATTGTCTTAACAATGATCCCGATTATTATCTTTTATCTTTTTGGGCAAAAATACATCATCCGTGGCGTCACGGCTGGTGCCGTCAAAGGTTAGCGCAAGGAGGACATTACTACTATGGCTAGCATCGAATTTGAACACGTAAAAAAAGTCTATCCCGGCGCAAAGAAACCGGTTGTCCCTGATTTGAATCTGAAAATCGAAGACAAAGAATTCATTATCTTGGTGGGTCCGTCTGGATGTGGCAAATCAACCACTTTACGGATGATTGCCGGATTGGAAGACATTACCGGAGGCACTTTAAGAATCAACGGAAAGAAAGTGAACGACGTTCCGGCTAGAGATCGAGATATTGCGATGGTATTCCAAAGCTATGCGCTTTATCCAAATATGACGGTCTATAAGAACATTGCCTTCCCTTTAAAAGTCCGTAAATTAACTCCTAAAGAGATGAAAGAACGGATCGAAGACATCCAAGAGAAGGCGAAGACAAAGAATCTTCCCGCCGAAGAAGTGAAGCGCTTAGTTGAAAAAGCCAGCAAAGAAAAACATTATTCCAAAGAAGAAATCGACGAACGTGTTCATCGCGTGGCCAAGATTTTGGATTTGGAAGAATATCTAGAACGCAAGCCCGCGAACCTCTCTGGCGGACAAAGACAACGGGTTGCTTTGGGCCGTGCCATGGTTCGTGAACCTAAAGTCTTCTTACTGGATGAACCGTTGTCTAACTTGGATGCAAAGTTAAGAACCGAAATGCGCAGTCAGATTTCTTTGTTGCATAAGAAACTAAATACGACCTTTGTTTATGTCACTCACGACCAAACAGAGGCAATGACGATTGCCGATCGCATTGTTGTTTTGAATAAAGGGGTAGTTCAGCAATTTGATACGCCTCGCAATCTTTATGAACGGCCAACCAACAAATTTGTCGCTGGATTTATTGGTAGTCCAGAAATGAATTTCTTACCATCCGTCGTTCGTATGGAAGGCAAAAAAGCTTATCTCGAAATAGAAGGGCACAAGATGGATGTGTCTGATAGCTTAAATCGGCAAGGCGCCCTTCGTGCTTTAGATGGCAAAACTTGTGATTTTGGCATTCGTCCCGAATCCATCACTTTGGTTACCAGCCAAAACATTCATTCTTTGGAACCAGAACGCATTTTCAAAATTCATGTGAAGATTGCCGAATATCTTGGCTACGAACTTTATCTTTATTTTGATTTCGCCGGGAGACAGGCCATCGCGCGTGTTCCTTCAAAATATCTCATCCAAAGTGGGGATGACGTCAAGCTTTATTTCGATCCTAACAAAGGTTATTTGTTTGATCCGGAAACAACCTCTACTGTTGCCTTCCCGGCGCCAAGCGAAGAAGTTCGTCTCGACGTATAAAGGGATTTCCCGTAATCTAATCTTGTGATTGACGAAAATGAGGAACGCAAAAAGAGACGATTCTTCCATGCCGCATTGACACGGAAAGATTCCTCTTTTGCGAATTATAT
>CADAUN010000072.1 GCA_902791085.1 uncultured Erysipelotrichaceae bacterium
TAAAGGAGCAATCGAGATGGTGCAGACGGCGGGATTCTTGTTCTCGATGGTGTCTGATACCATAAGTTGAGAAGCGCCAGCTTTCGATAATCGTTCTAAAGCATTTCCAGAGAAGACGCCATGCGTGGCGGCGACCCAACAACGACGGGCGCCTAACTCTAATAATTTCGCGCATACCGCTGACATTGTGCCAGCTGTATCAATAATATCATCGACTAAGATACAAACTTTGTTTTGCACTTCGCCATGAAGCCCAATGACCTTTGCATGATTGGGAGCAGGGCGATGTTTATCGGCATAAGCAAAAGAAGCGCCAGGCAAAAGTTCGGCAAAGCTTATTGGGAGCAGGGCGATGTTTATCGGCATAAGCAAAAGAAGCGCCAGGCAAAAGTTCGGCAAAGCTTTGGGCGCGACCGACGCCACCATGGTCAGGAGAGACAACGGTCACATCTTCGTCTTTGATGTTGTTGGCTTCCAATTTGCGTTGGAATTCTGTGGCAAAAAGACGCATGGCAGAAAGATTTTCTGTCGGAACGGCAAATTTAGGTATGATTTTTAACGAATGAAGGTCACAAGTATATAACTTGTCCGCTCCAGCGGCCTTTAATAAATCGGCGACTAATAATGCAGAAACCGGATCGCCTTCATCAATGACCCGATCTTGTCTGGCATAGCCATAATAAGGAATAAAGACCACAATGCGGCCGGCGTTGTCATTACGTAAGGCATTTAAGAATACCAACAGTTCCATCAGCCGTTCGTTCGCAGGAGAAAAGGTGGAATGAACAATAAAGACATCCTTACCAGAGACAGATACCATTGGTTTGGAAAAAACCTCACCATCGGCAAAGTGCATGACTTTGGCTTTTTCACAAGAAATCCCCAATAGGGCTGCCACCTTATCGGTCAGCGTTGGATTGGAGCCCAGCGAAAACAACAAAACATTGTCAAATTTAGATTCCATAGCAATCTCCCGTTAAAATAGTATAAGCCACGAGTGCGTCAAAGCGGTATTTCGAAAATCAAAGGATTTCGTGATACCGCTTTCTTGACTCAAAAAAACGAAAAAAGCCAGACAAGCAAATGTCTGGCAGAAAGAGAATTATTTAACGGTTCCGAAAATGCGGTCACCGGCGTCCCCTAAGCCGGGGCAAATATAGGCGTTTTGGTTTAATTGACGATCTAAAGCGCCGATATATAACGGAATTTCAGGGAATTTCTCTTCGTATGCTTTTACCCCTTCAGGTGCAGCAATGATGCAAATGAAGTGCATATGCTTTGCGCCATGTTTCTTTAACATGGTGATGGCGTCGATGGCCGAACCGCCAGTAGCAAGCATTGGATCGAGGATATAAATTTCTCGTTCCGCGAGATCGTAAGGAAGTTTGCAATAATATTCATGCGGTTCGTGCGTGACTTCGTCACGATATAGACCGATGTGGCCAACTTTGGCAGAAGGAACCAATTCCGTCATGCCATCCACCATGCCTAATCCAGCACGGAGAATCGGGACGAAGCAAAGTTTTTTGCCAGAAATCATCGGCTGCATCGTTTTTTCAATCGGGGTTTCGATTTCCACCATTTCGGTAGGTAAATCACGTAAAGCTTCATACCCTTCCATCACGGCGATTTCTTTTACCACGTGACGGAATTCGTTCGTGCCAGTGTTTTTGTCGCGCAGGATGGAGATTTTGTGCTTCAACAAAGGATGGTCAAGCAACTTGACGTTAGGATAGACGGATAAGTCCATGTTCGTGTCCTCTTTTCAGCCCTTCATTCTAACATAAAGTGCTTTCCTTTCCCTAGAAGAAATTTATGAAAATAGCGCTAAACGGGCTGACTACACGAATTGAACTGCTTTTTGCTGGAACGGAAAAATAATCCGATTGGAGAAAAACAATTAAAAATTGCAAATTTGCGAAGGCTAGACACAACATTTTTGCTTTATAAATATAGTTTCTTTTTACTCGAGATAATTTTGAACATATTTTATAATATTTATTCAAAATATTACAAATGCTACAGAATGTTGTTTACAATTAAAAAAACTAAAAAGGACAATATGAGTAATGAGCGCAGGTATTGTACATATGTCGCGCTTTCTTTTTATTGGCTCCTCACTTCTGGTTGTTTCATTTTCGATTAACTCGATATGTGGTGATTTTGACAAGCCAGATTTCCTTAATCCGAATGAAGATCCGGTAGGCTTTTTCCGCACCAATCAAAAGAAATTACATCGTTCTTATAAGGAAACATTTGGAAAAGAATGGTCGTTTGGCGATGCGATTGATAAAAGAGAAATATTAGATGTTGACAACACTTTTTATGGATGGATTGTCAAATTTAGCAACGGTTATTTCGCTTTTGATAAAAACTGTGGTTTTTTAGAAAGTAGCGACGTGATTTCGCCATACTTATGGAATAAAAAGGCATCGTACTCTCATTTGTATGGTTCTTTGGGGACATGGGAAGGCGATATATTTTATTCTTTGAAAGGAGAAAAAATATTCAACACTTCCGACCCTCTTTTCTCCCGAGGCCAAACTGTTGATTTCCACGAAATTACGTCCACTCCATCTTTTAATCAATTTAAGGTGAAAAACGTTTGGTGTCCGTTTAGCTATTTTTCGTCTACTTTTCACTATCAATTCACGAGCGGCGAAAACTGGCAAACACTTTGTATGGAACAAGGCAATCGTGTTTGCATGATTGCTGCAGTGGTGGACCTTTTGTACACCTACAAACTTTCCACAAAGCACGATTGCGCGCAAGGGAATAATCCTAGCCAGCTATATGACGCTATTGCCGCAGGCGTTCCAACTGGCAGTAAAGGTGCCAACGCGTTGACTTTCACCATCGACGTCAACAAATACTTAAATAAAACCAACACCGGGTGTTATTTAAATACCGATTTGAATCCGGCCGGTCCCTATTTAGGAAACTATCATCGCCATGGCGATCTTTTGAACGGCCACACCGTGCTCGTTATCGGCAGCGGCTTTAGCGTCTATTGGGGGGCCTTTCCATACTTATTGGGATATCGTGGTGACTTGGGAAACGAATTATACCGTTGATAACAAGGGCACTTATCATGTAAATTTATCTAACACTAGTGCACTACGTGTCGTTGATCATCAATATCAAACCGGGAGTTATTGCTTATGTCGCAATGGTGGGGTTGTCACGTTAAACAATTAGTTTTGTTTGGAATATTGTCGGCGCTTCTTTCTGCTTGCTCAGGCCCGATCGGCGCTAAACAAACGGATTTAGTTTCCGCTAAAGAAACATTGATGAAATACGCAAGTCCGGCTCCTACCTGTGGTGGCTATCTTTATCGGGATGGAGAATCGTTAAATTCTCTGATCGTACGCGAGAATGACGGCGTTTTCTCCGCTTGGAGAAAAGGGCGTGAAATCTATTCAAGCGATTCTAAAACCAAGAAGACCTATGTTCCTTATCAAGGGGAAAGCAAGGAAGGATTCGCCGACGCCTGCTTCCAAGTAAACGCCGTTTCCACCTATTTTAACTATAACGATATCTTGCCTTATTTCGCCGCTTCTTTGTTAGAAGCGACAGAAGCTTATCAAGGACGCGATAATCCGACCTATTATTGCATCCCTATCGAGCTAAAAACGGAAAATAGTCAGCATCTTTTCTCTTTTTTATCAACTTTTTACGCGAATGAAACGGTGGCGAAATGGCAGACGGGAAAAACGCTATATTGGGGTGTCGCAAGTTCTTCCTCATCTAGTGACGACAAAACCGCGTTTGATGGTTTGTATCTCTCTTTGAATCAAGGAAACATCGATCGTTATGATGCCCAAACGTTTTTCGAAATCGCCCCGGATGATGCGAAAGGATACCCCGCTTAAGAAAAAACATTTCCTCTTAATAGGAAGCAGGTATAATACTTTCTCGTGTGAGGTTTTCCCATGGACTATTCTAAATACATCAGTGTGACTCCCGACTTCCCCAAAAAAGGAATCTCTTTCAAAGACATTTCTCCTTTGCTTCGCGATCCGCTTGCTTTCCATTCGGCGATTGAAGACTTTGCCAAGATGGCAGAAAAATATCATCCCGATGTGATTATTGGCCCTGAGGCTCGCGGTTTCTTGTTTGGCGCAGCTTTAGCCTATCGCATGAACATTGGCTTCGTCATGGCAAGAAAAGCGGGTAAACTCCCCGGTGATACTTATTCCGTTGAATATTCTTTGGAATATGGCAAAGAGAAGCTTGAGATTCCAGCTGCCTCTTTCCAAAAAGGACAACGGGTTTTGCTGATTGATGATTTGTTGGCCACGGGCGGTTCTTTTAAAGCGTTAGGTGACTTGATTACAAAAGCAGGTGGCATTCCTGTCGCCGGCTTGACTGTCATCAATCTCAAAGAACTCGAAGGATGGAAGCAACTTTCCTTCCCTTGCGAGTGCCTTGTGAAATTAAGCGCATTGCACGCCTAACTTATAAAATGCATGACGCCATCTCCAGAAAAGATGGCGTTTTCGTGTGACGGGCACGTCGCAGGCCTGAGGTGAAAGTCCTCGTTGGGTGGCCTTGTAAAGAAACCCAGCATAGCCAATCCCAACCTTACTCGGGCGACCGAGGCGGGGAAAGAAAGGGGAGGCGAAACCGAGACCCTACGAACAGGAACCCGATAAGAGGCGTTGTCGGAGAGGCGATTCGGCGAAAAGCGACAGAGCCCGCAAGGCAAGCCGACGGCGTAGATTGGGAGGGCGCTCGGGGAAAGGCTTGCGGCTTACCCCGCGAGGCCTCGCCGAGGCGGAATCCTAGACGCCTTAGAACGGATATAGTACCCGCCCAGAAAAGCGAACGGCGAGGAGTCAGCAGAGGCCACAGTACCCGAAAGGGGAAGGGCCGAACCAACCAACCGCCACAGTACGAATGGCAGTCGGAGCCCACATCCCGATGGAAAGCGTAGGGAGCCTGGATTCCGAACGAAAAGGAGGAAAAGGCAAACGCATGAGAGGCGTTATGTTGATTGGAACCGCCGTATGCGGAAAACCGCACGTACGGTGGTGTGAGAGGGCGGGCGAGATTAAAACCTCGCCGCCCTACTCGATTTTATTCTTTTCCAAAACGGGCGAGAAGATAATGAAGCCACAATAAGCCATTCAAGGCGAAAATGTAGTGGGGATCACGCATCATTCGTTTGGCTTCGTCTAACGTCACGAATTCGCTAGAGATGTCTTCGAATTCTTCTAAATCTTTTTGCCCCATGGAGACGACTCTAGCCATCACCATGGCGTTGGCTTCGTCAGAGATTCCTGTAGCGGAAGGGCTAAACGGGGTCAAGATTTCAATATCGTCAATCTGTGCGCCACATTCTTCATGGGCTTCGCGCCTCGCACAATCTTCGATGCTTTCGCCTTCATCCATCAATCCAGCCGCAACGGAATAGACATAATGGCCAAACGCGGGGCGAAATTGTTTGGTCAGCAAGACGGAAATGCCGTCTCCTTCTTTGCGATAGAGCCCGATAATCACGGCATCAGGGCGATGGAATTCTTGACTCTGCGGTCTTAATTCGTTCGCGTTTTTCCGTGAAACCATATAATAAGGATAGGTTTTGTGATGTCCTTCTTTGTTTACGTCGTAAGTCAAGGTGTAATAATTTAAAAACGGGTGATTGGTTTCCTGCTTTACGCCTTCTAGATTCCAAGTCAGCAATCCATTGTTTTCGTTGAATTTCTCGCTCATTGCTTTGCCTCTTTCGCATCGATCATTGCTTGAATTTCTTGAGGGCTAAACCGATAGGATTTGCCACAAAATTCGCAGACGATCTCGGTATCTTTCGTGTCGTTGGCCATTTCTTCCAAGTCTTTTTTCGGCAAAGAAGACAGGGTATGTTGCGCTCTATCTTTGGAACAAGAACAATGCCAACGCACCTCCTTTTTACCTTCTTCGATCGGGGATAGACCCGCCAACAAAGTACGAAGCAATAATGCAGGGTCATCGCCATGGCTTTGATAGAATTCGGTGACGGAAGAAAAGGATGCTAGATTCTTTTCTAGGCAAGAGATGGTGGATTCAGGGCAACCCGGCAATAATTGAATCAAGAAACCGCCAGCTGAGATCACTTCGACTGTTTTTGGATCGAAGCGCACACCAAGACCAACCGAGGATGGCGTTTGCTCAGATTGGGCGAAATAATAAGTCAAATCTTCAGCAATTTCTCCACTGACCAAAGAAGTGGCGGATACATAAGGGCGTTTTAGACCCAAATCGCGAATGACGATGAGTCGCCCTTTCCCGATGGCTTTTCCAACCGCTAAATGTCCGTTTTCATTGGGTGGCAAAATCACGGATGGATTGGAAACATAGCCACGAACCTCGCCTTTGGCGTTGCTGACGGCAACCAAATGGGATAATTCTCCCTCACCGCTAATTTCTAACGTCAAAGTATCGTTCTCACCTTTTAGCCAATCGCCCATCATTAAGGCAGCACTCATGAGCCGGCCTAATGCGGCGGCGGCAATCGGCGAAAGATTTTCTTGTTTGCGTTTTGCTTCCACCAAATGTTTGCTGGTGATGGCCAATGCACGTAATGTCCCTGCTTCATCGCGCATTCGGACTAAGAAATCGGTATCGCTCATATTATTTGCCTCCGTGAAAGAACGGGTTCAATCATACCATGTTTGTTTCAAAGAGGCGGGGTATATGCCTTTTCCGTCTAGGAAAAATCGAAGAAACGCTTAGAATGAATAAGGATTAATGGGAAGGAGGGACCAATATGCCACTAATCGCCGCTTTTATGGTGCCTCATCCCGTTTTGGCCATTCCAGAGATTGGAAAAGGCAAAGAGAGTCAACTTGCTACAACCGTTTCTTCGTTTGAATTCGTGGGCCGTAAAATTGCTTCCTTGGCGCCTGACGTCATTCTTTGGGTGTCGCCCCATGCCGAAAGCTATGCCGATTGCTTTCAACTCGCAGACGGAGAAGTGGGGGTAGGCAGTTTTGCTGAGTTTGGTGCCCCGAACGTGACGTTCCGAATGCTTTATGACAAAGAGCTAACGCGTTCCATCGCCTATGAAAGCAAGGTTTTAGGCGTGCCAGTCTCTTCAGATAACTCCTTTGAAAACAGCATTGATCGGGGTACGATGGTCCCCTTATATTTCATTAACCATGAGTATCGTGACTTTTTAAGCGTGCGGATGGGCGTATCGGGATTGTCGCTTGCCGCCCATTACCGCTTCGGGCAAGCCATCGGTGCCGCCTGCGCGAAAAGCAATAAAAAGATTGTGCTTATCGCTTCTGGCGATTTATCGCACTGCCAATCCCACGAATCCCCGAATGGGTATCGTCCCGAAGGGGCGCGCTATGACGAACAAATGATGCGGTTAATGGGCAAGGCAAATTTTGGAGAATTATTGTCATTCAATCGTTTTTGGCTCAACGAAGC
>CADAUN010000073.1 GCA_902791085.1 uncultured Erysipelotrichaceae bacterium
TTTTTATACTAATAAGTATTATTAAGGCATTTAAAAGCAACCTTATTGTAGCATAATCTAAGTTTTGTTATATTAATTAAGAGGAGATTTTGAGATATGGAACAAACCACTTTCAGCATCAGGATGGATAAAAATGTTAAGCGCGAGCTCGACAGGGTCTGCGCAGATATGGGAATCACCGCGACGGCGGCTATTAATGTCTTCGCCAGACAAATGGTCCTTGAAAGGGGTTTTCCCTTCAAACCGACCACGAGGAGAGAAGGAGACAACGCCGAGTACCTCAAAATGATGGAGAGGGTACGGATGAAGGCCATCGCTAACGGCACCGCCGACATGTCTCTAGATGAAATCAACGCCGAAATTGCTTCTGCTAGGAAAGAAGGGAAATGAGGCCATTCGTCCTCATCGATACCAACGTCATTGTTGCGGCCATGCTTTCTTCTAACCCCGACTCCCCCGTAAGGATTGTCATGGACTGGCTATCGGAGGGGGTATTCGAGGCGATTTATAGCAAGGAAATGTTTGACGAATATGCCAAGGTACTGCATCGAAAGAAATTTTCTTTCTCTGAGGAAGACATCGCGGTGGCCTTAGACAACATCCAGCGGAACGGCATGGAACTGACGCCAGAAAAAATCGATGCCTCGGGGCTTCCTGACCCTAAAGACGCGCTCTTTTTGGAAGTCAGTCTGAGCGTTGACGGGTCCTTCTTAGTGACCGGAAACCTCAAGCATTTCCCTGTATCACCTAGGATAGTCAGTCCAAGGGAACTGATCGGGATTCTTTCCGGTCGGTTTTGATTTTTGAAAACCTTCTTGTGGTTCTTGATGACGAGAATGATGCTGGTGATAAAATAACGATCCTATTGCAATCTAGGCAATGAATCAGTTACTCATGAGAAAGAAGTGAAATGCTTATCATCCATTGCAGTCTAAATTTAGGCATTGTCAAACTAAGGAAAAATCAAAAGAACTGACGAAAATTTCAATTTCTTCGGTATTCATAACCGAAATAAACATTCAAACAAATTAATACTATACTTAACTATAATTTAGGTAATAATTTAATACATAAAATACTATATTTTTAATAATAATGTTATGAATATACCATAAAAATAGGTAAAAAGGTAACATTCTTTTTCTTTTTGCCTATCTCTAGCATTAAAAGAGCGATTGTCTATAATAAAGGCATACATAAACGGTGCGACGCACGTCAAAAGGATGTGGTTATGAACGACAATAATTCCCGTTGGTGGGATGAAGCGGTTGGCTATATGATTTGTCCTGTCTCTTACCAGGACTCCAATCATGATGGTTACGGCGATTTAGAAGGAATCGTTTCACGATTGCCTTATTTGCAAGAGCTTGGCATTAATTTAATTTATTTGATGCCGATTTTTGATTCGCCTTTTTTCGACTGCGGTTACGATGTTGCCGATTATTATAAGGTGAATCCGCATTTCGGCACGATTTACGATTTAAAAGCCTTGATTGCCGCTTGTCATGAACGAGGTATCCGCCTGATTTTGGATTTGCCGATCAACCATACTTCCGTTCAACATGTCTGGTTTCAAAAAGCCATTGCGGATCCTTATTCTCCCGAACGGAATTTTTACTATATCCGCGAAGGAAAAGAAGTGGATGGCCGTCTTTTGCCTCCTAACAATTGGGCATCTTTCTTTGGGGGATCGTGTTGGGAACGCATTGCGAATACCAATCTCTTCTATCTCCATATTTTTGGGAAAAGCATGCCAGATTTAAATTGGTCGAACCCGTTGCTCCGGAAGGAAATCTACCGCATTGCCAATTATTATCTTGATCTTGGCGTCGATGGTTTCCGTCTCGATGCCGTTTCTCATTTGGCCAAAGATCTTTCCTTTGAAGACTCGACGAAAACGGCGAATTCGGATGGCACGGTCGATGATTATGATCGCTTTTCTAACCGCAAGGAATTGATGGATTATCTTCGTGAATTCGATCGAAACGTCACCCAAGGAAGAAATGTTTTGACCATTGGTGAAGTGGGCGATTTCATGACGCCAGAAACGGCGTTGTCACTCGTGAATTACAAAGACGGGCCATTACGGATGGTCTTTAATTTTGATACGGCTTTCGATAACGATTCTGTCGGTTCTTTTGATAAAACAGATGAAGAAATCAAAACGGACGTCTTGTCTTTGAAACATAACTTCATGCGCTGGTATGATGAACTTCATGGCAAAGCGGATTTGCCCTTATATTGGTGCAATCATGATGGGCCACGTCTCTTGTCGCAATACGGTTCTACCGAATATCGCGATGAATCAGCCAAAATGTTACTCACCATTTTGCTTTTCTTATACGGCACGCCTTTCTTGCAATATGGCGAAGAAATTGGCATGTCGAACCTTCGTTTCCACCATATTGAAGACTTTTATCTCGACGATGCGACGCGTAGCGAAGTCGCTTCGTGGCGGAAAGAAGGCATTAAAGACGAGCAAATTCTCCGTTATTTAAATCGAACCGCCCGCCTTTCTTCGCGTTCGATCATGCAATGGTCAAAACAAGAATATGCCGGCTTTTCTTCTCGCCTTCCTTATTTCCCCTTAAACGAGAATTATTTAGAAGGAGTGGATATCGCCTCCGAAATGTCTGATCCTTATTCGATTTTGAATTTCTATCAATATGCGATTCTTTATCGCCGCCAAGCCTTGGTCAACGATACGGTGTTAAATGGCCCTCTTACGATCATTGATCCCCATCACCCCGACGTTTTCGCTTATCGCCATGATGGCCCAATGCGTCTCGCGGTGATCGCCAATATGCGGCCTTATACGACTTATTTTTCCTTTTATTCCGACATTAAAGACATTAAGCTTCACAATTATGGCGACGTGCTTTTTCATGACCATGTCTTTACTTTGCGTCCTTATGAAGCTTTCTTATTAATCCTCCAATGATGAAATATTATTTATTTCTTGCTGCCACCCCGTTAAATCGGGAATTATGGGAAGAATCGCTTTCTTCTTTAATTAAAGAACCGTTGTCTTTTACTTACGAATCGGAACGGAAAGGCTATCTTATCGCTTCTGAAAAACTCGGCGTGATTTTGCAAGATTGCCTTTATAACATTCATGAAGATTTGGGCATTACGATCACCGTGATGATCGCCCATCGTGACGGCCCTTTAGAAGAGAAACTCCTACGGGAGGCACTTTCCTATTTCCCCAATCAATGTTTGTATTTGACCGATATGTTGATGCGTGAGCTTTCTTTTGGGGATTATTCGTCTTTCCCATTGCTGTCCAATGAATTTAAGAATGTTCCGCATGATTTGTTATTGACGGCTGGGACTTATCTTCGTTGTTCGATGAACGCTTCTGATACGGCAGCAAGTTTGTTCATTCATCGCAATACCTTCAATTATCGTTTGTCCGCTTTTATTGCCCAAACCGGGCTTGATATCCGCGATTATCACAATGCCTTATTGCTCGAACTCTATTTCCAATTAGGCAGCGGGAAATAAATTTTACATTTGATTTGTGCACACTGCACAACATGGTTTAATAAGCCATGCTATAATACCCTTAATAGAAAGAGGAGATCAAACATCACCTTATGAAAAAAAATAAGAAAGGGGCCACAGAAGAGCAAATTCTGAATGGCCAGCCGCTGGTCACCAAAAAAGAGGTGGAAGAGCGCGCCAAAGAAATTGAAGCCTTGGAAGCCAATGAACCTTTGGATCCCAATGGCTACGTCATCTTACGCCACGTCGACAAAGTCTACGACAACGGCATTCAAGCCGTCTACGACTTCTCCATCGACATCAAAAAACACGAATTCATCGTCTTTGTCGGTCCTTCGGGCTGTGGCAAATCCACGACGCTTCGTATGATCGCCGGTTTGGAAGACATTACCAATGGCGATCTTTATATCGATGGCGAATACGCGAACGACAAATCCCCTAAAGATCGGGATATCGCCATGGTCTTCCAGTCTTATGCGCTTTATCCACATATGACCGTTTATAACAACATGGCCTTCGGCTTAAAGATTCGTCACATGCCGAAAGCGGAAATCGACAAACGCGTTCATGATGCGGCAAAGATTCTTCAAATCGAGGAATATTTGGATCGAAAGCCAAAAGCCCTCTCTGGCGGTCAACGTCAACGTGTCGCCTTAGGCCGCGCGATTGTCCGTAACGCGAAAGTCTTCTTAATGGATGAACCGTTGTCTAACTTGGATGCGAAGCTTCGTGTGCAGATGCGTTCCGAAATCATCAAACTTCACGAATCGCTCCATGCGACGACGATTTATGTCACCCACGACCAGACCGAAGCCATGACGATGGCAACGAGAATCGTTGTCATGAAACTTGGCCATATTCAACAAATTGGCACCCCATTAGAGATTTACAATCGTCCGGCCAATGTCTTTGTCGCAAGCTTCATCGGCTCTCCAGCCATGAATTTGATGCGCGCTCATTACAAAGACGGCGTTTTGTCCTTCCCTTCTGGAGAAACCATCAAACTCGACGACGCTTTCAAACAATCTTATGCTCGTTTCTATGCCGCGGAAGTGGAGTCTTTGAAAAAAGAACAAGAGGCTTTTGTCACGAAGATGACGACACGCGGTCAAGAAATCTTAGCCAAAGGAGGCAATCCTTTAGCCAAGAACGTCGCTCAAGCGGAACGCGCCGTCAAAGGAGCAAAAGACGATGCCGCCAAAGCCGATGCTCAAGCCAAGCTTGACGAAGTGAAGGCGATGGAAGCCCGCTATGCTTCTGATCCTTATCAAATCGCTTTGGCCGCCGACAAATATGCCAAAGCAAAATCGGATTATTTTGAGAAAGAAATCGCTCGTTGCCAAAGCGCTTTGAAAGGCGAAAGCGACATCATCTTTGGCCTTCGTCCGGAAGACATCCACGAAGGCGACGAAGCCCATATGGAAAAATATGGCGGCGTCAAATTCCATATCACCGTATCGGTCGCAGAATTGCTCGGCCATGAATATTATGTTCATACCAAATTCGGCGGATTGGACGATTTGGTTTGCAAAATCCCAATGGCCCATGAAATCAAAATCGGCGATGAAATGGACATCCTCTTCGATGTGAAAAAAGCGCATCTCTTCGATGCCGGCAACGAAAAACGCATTGCCTAATCGTTCTTGATAACAAAAACAAGAGGCTAGGAAACTTAAGTTTCTGGCCTCTTTTTTAAAAGGAAAACACCGGTTTTGATTCCGGTGTTATCTTTCTTTTATTTTTCTTTTGTCTTTCGCTTCGCAAAGGAACGATGGTTCGCTTTGGAAGAAAATGGCTTTTGATGTCCAAATGGTTTTTTGTGAGAGAAAGATTTCTGATGATGGGAGAACGGCTTTTTGGAAGAGGGATGATGCTCTGCCTTTTCTTTGAATGACCGTTTTGGTGCAACCTTTTCTTCTTTTAAAGGACGATCATGGTGATGGCGTGGACGACGTTCTTTCGGCTCCTCTTTCGTTTCTTCCCATAAGAAACTCAAATCATCGAGAGAAGAATAAACATGGATGCCATTTGCTTCTAACAAACGAGTGGTGACGCCTTTTCCTTCAATTTTGGTTTGCCGGAAGCGACCATCATAGACATTACGGACGCCACAAGAAGGAGAACTTTCTTTTAAGATGGCGATGGAAATGCCAAAAAGGCGGCATGCTTCTAACGCTTTTTTCGCTCCCAATTGATATTCGTTTGCTTTTGAAGCGCCTTCTTTCGTAACGACGTCTGCCCCCCGAATTTCGCAAGGTTCGCGCGGAATGGGTAATCCGCCGGCGACTTCTGGGCAAAAAGGGATTAATTCGTATTTTTCACGGAGCTTTTCCACAAAGGGAGCATAATTGTCGCCGCCATCGTAACGGGTTTTATCGCCGACTAAGCAAGCGCTGATTAAAATCTTTTCCATACGAGTGTGAAGTTTACCTTCTTTTAAGTCATTTTACTAGAAGAAGGAGAAAAATGGCATGGGGCAAATGAAACGAGATGTTGGGCACTCTAGTGGATAACAAGGAAGAGGAGGCAATTCACGCTTCGTGTCTTCTTGCGATTTTTTCTCATTTGAAAAAAGGATATCTCTATAAAAAGAAGGACGAAAATCGGTATAATGCTAGCGATGAAAAAATCGGAAGAATGGATATTTCGAGATGAGGGTCACGATTACCCCGTGACCGTCAATTATCGTAACAGACGGAGTCTTGGCTTACGTTATCGGAACGAAGAGAAAGACTATGTTTGTAACGTTCCTTATCGATTCCCCCGAGAAGAAGTCATCTCCTTTTTGCAAAAACACGCTTCCAAGCTTCGGAAACGAGTGGAAAGCCGTCACCGCATTTCCCCTTATGAAGGGGATCGCGTTTATCTTTTCGGAGAACCGACCATCATTGAAGGCTTTTCTACTTGGAACGAAGTCAAAAAAGAAAAATATCTTAAGCAACAGCTGCTTGACTTCTTGTCTCTAACCATAGAGAAAGACGAGAAAGAAATGCATCTTAAAACCCATTATCAGGTGAAAGTTCGAAAAATGAAAAGCTTATGGGGCGTCAATCATTTAAAGCAAGGAGATATTACCTTTGCCTTGATGCTCGTTCATTACCGTAAAGATATCATCGAATCGGTAGTTTATCATGAACTTGCCCATGATTTTTATCGAGGACACGGAAAGTGCTTTTATCAGGTGCTACTCAAATATTGCCCGTCTTATTGGGCGTTGCACCAAGCTCTGGGGGAGGGAAATTATGACGGAAATCATCCGATCAAAAGAAAATCCGAAGATTAAAGAAGCCGCGAAAGCACTGACGGCCAAAGGCGATTTTTTCTTGGTTGAAGGCTATCATTTGGTGGAAATGGCGTTGCGCTCTAACTATGTTCTCCGTTTGTATAGCATTAAGCCTTATGCCTATCCAGGGGTGGAAACCATTTTGATATCCCCCTCTCTTTTGTCTCGCTTAACCTATAGCAAAAACCCTGAAGGCATCGTTGCTTTGTGTCGTAAGCCACAAGCGCAAAAACCAAGCGGAGATAAAGTACTTTATCTCGATCGGATTCAAGATCCAGGGAATGTCGGAACCTT